>CAITGN010000445.1:0-3305 GCA_903891965.1 uncultured Bacteroidota bacterium | reverse complement strand
GTCCGATGCACACCGACTTATCAGAAACATAAGAGATGAAGTACACCGTTTTGGTATTCAATTTCATAGAAGCAAAAGGTCTAAAGGGGCGCTTGAAAATAGTTTGGATCAAATTGAAGGCATAGGCCCTAAGACCAAGGACTTATTATTGATTTATTTTAAATCGGTACAGAAAATAAAGGAAGCCAAGCTTGAACTGCTTGCAGAAATTATTGGACCTAGTAAGGCTAAAATATTAAAAGCTGCTTTTGAAAAAACCGAGGACTCAAGTAATTAGTAAACTTAGGATTAATAAACCCATATTAATACACCCATCTGTCCTGCTCGTAATCAAAAATTCTTTGTCTAATTTTTTCTCCTTCTAACAATCTCTTAGTAGGATCTTTATACAAAGCATTCAACATCTTATCATTGTAATTATCAAGCGTAGACTTTACCACATAGCCATTAAAGTACCTGCTCTCAAAAAGTTCTTCCCAAGTAATTCTATTAGAAATGTTTTTGGGATTATATACTTGATTCTTGGCTAGCGTGGCTCTTAATTCAGGATAGTAAATCCAAAATAAAGTACGCTTAATAGGTTTATTATTAATCACAATAGTTGCCACCGGTGCAATACCAATAATTCTACAATACATTCTACTGGTTCTATTATCAAAAATGAATTGCTCTTTTAATCTGAATGTATAAATAGAATCGGGGTTAGGTGCTAGTTTGGTATTGTATATAACACTGGTATCAAATACATTGGGATTATTAATATTTTGTACCAACTGCGTATCTAAACTTCCTTTTAACATGGCATTCACTTCTTCCACACCTAATGGTTTGGTAAATCGATCATCTCCTCCTTCAGCAGAAAAAGGCACTACCCCGTCTTTTTCAATAGCTCTTAATAAAAGAGCGAAAAAACGCTGATCACCATCATCATCATAGGCTTGGTATATAAAAGGACGGTTAATTTTTTCTCTACCATCAATTTCTTCCCAAACAAACTCACTGAATAAGGCATCCTCTTCTCTTAAATTTTCATAAGCCATCGGCGTTCTTTGCTGAACAGCTTTTCTTGAATTATTCTCAGAAGAGAAACCATAATTTGGCCTTAAGCTTCTTCTATTATTTGCATTAAAACCACCCACCATGGTAGTATCAACAGTTTTAGTTGATTTGATATTGGTATCTATAGCCACCGTTGAAACAACTGGCGCTGCCACTGCCGCTTCCACAGGTTTAGTGGCAATAGTATCCTTTGCAGGACCTGCTTTTTTCTTGTAATTAAACTGCGCTTGAGCACTATTTACAATGGTTAGCGCAAGCACTAAAAACAAAGTATTGTATATTAATTTTTTCATGTCTTATTATTTTCTACTTTTTCAATTAAGTTTTATCAAAGTTTTTGAAAAGTTTTTTTCAAAAATGATTGAATCTTACTGTAATATAAAAGTAATGGTTTGATCTAATTTTCTAGTGCCACCTCCTGGCTCTGTTACTTTAATTTCACCAATAGTAACGGTTGTTCCTGGTTGACATCTTCTTACTAAATCCTTTGCCCCGTTTGCAAAAGCTGCTCCATTTACTTCAGCCACTTCTGGTTCATCAAAACCTTTTCCAGTGGCAATGACAATAAAGGAAACTACATTGAATTTAATACCCTCAAATACAAAGTCTCTTAAATCGGCAATCACCCCTTGTTGTACTCTGAATTTATTAGCCGTCATATTACCTCCTGCGCTACCACCAATTATCGCAATAGGATCCGGTACACGCTTCACAGGAATATTAATTTTTTGAGATAGTTTACCATCATTCACATTCACCATTACATTGCCAAGTTGGGTACACTTTACAATGTATTGACCAGCGCCTGCTTTACTCACTGTTGCACCTGTTCCTTCTACTGTAACATTTATTTTTTCAGCGCCACCTCCACCTGTTACACTTAATGGATTATCCAAACCTTTATAAAATACTCTAGTTTTATCTGTTGATACCACCAAACCTGCGGGTGTACCTACTGTAAACCTTACATCTTTTTCTACGATAGCCGTTTCTCCATTAGGCTTTAAAAAAGAAATTCTTACTCTTTTTGAATTCATGCCTGGAGCACCTGCTGTTGATTTATAGATAGCAGAACCATCTGCAGTGATAGGTAAGTTTACACCATCAATAGAAATAGAAGGCTTGGCTGCACTACTAAAAGCGCCCACACCTGCAGTAATCACTAATTCTTCTCCTTGCATTAAGTATTGAGAATTAGAAGCAGCAAAAGCATTGAACTGATCATAGATTAATTCTACTTCTCCTATTTCTTTATGGCAATACTCAGCTACTTGTGCTTCACTATTACGAATATCGTTTTGAAACTTAGTTAAAATAGTAATGGCGGCTACACTAGGTGTCATGTGGAAATAAGCATAGGCCCAGTCATCTTTACCTGCAATACTTGAAGTAGCTGGTATAGACAAGTCTAATGGTAAATTAGGAATCACTTCTTTAGCAATAGCAGGATCAATAGCAGATAAATCGGCTTTAAACTGAACTAATTTATTGTATAAGTCTTTCCCTTTTGATTCTCCCGCTTTACTGTTTAAAAATAATCTTGAAGTAGCATCTAAATCATCTTCCTTGTATTCTTCTTTACCGTCCTTTGTTTTTAAACCCGATTCTACTTTTAACTCATGTTTCAATGATTCAACATAAGTATACATAGCGTCAGCAAAGGCATGTGCTTTTTCTGCTTTAGGTGCCCAAATAGCTGCTTTTTCTGCCGATTTTGGATCCGACATTTTTGCCTTCAAAGATTTATAGATATCCGCATTCTTTCTTTCTATAATAGTACTAGCACTGTTTAAACTTTGCTCAATTGTTTTAAATGCATTCAGAATTTCACTAGATACATTTAATGCCAACAATGCAGTTAACACTATATACATAATGTTAATCATCTTCTGCCTTGGCTCCTTAGGTAATGACATGTATACTAGATTTTAATAAAGTGAAAAAGTTGAATAATTTAATTAACGACCTTGCATAGCAACTATCATATTGCCATACACTTTGTTTAATTGTGTAAGATTGTCTGCTAATAATGCAATTTGCTCCTTCGCTCTAATAGCATCTTGTGCCGAGCTTGACATGGCATTAGAAGCTTCCGCTAATTTGCTATAATAGGTATTCATTGCTTCCATACTCTTACTCATCATTTGAAACTGGCCTCGTCGCGCAGGGTGCACTCCTCAACGGGGCGAAACGCGGTGCTTTCGACCGCCAATCTCAGTCCCCGTGGGTAAAGTGAAAGAGGAAAG
>CAITGN010000444.1:0-7019 GCA_903891965.1 uncultured Bacteroidota bacterium | reverse complement strand
TTCGGATTTTCTTCTTCTAGAATTAATTTTCTTAAGTCGGGGTGGTTGGTGAAGTTGACGCCAAACATTTCAAATACTTCACGCTCTAAAAATTCTGCGGTTCTCCAAATATCACAAACGGTTTCAATAACAGGAGCGTCTCTATTCACATTTGCTTTAATAACAATGCTTTGACGATGCGTAGTAGCCGATAAATGATACACCATTGTCAAATGTGTTTTAAAATCAACACAGGTTAGACAAAACAAATAGTTCATTTGCATTTTGCCTGTTCTTAAATCTGCCATCAATGGCTTTAAGGCAGTAGGTTCTACTAATATATTTAACCATTCGCCTGTTTCATCGAAAGTTGCTGCTGGTGCAAGGGAACTGATGTATTCTTTTATTTCTTCGTTGGTCATTGTTGTATTTTTTCTATACTTTAAATTCTCCTCTAATTTGTTCGCGCGTCATTCCTAATTTAATTTTCTCTTGTAAAGAAATTAAAGAGTGTAATAATGCTTCAGGGCGGGGAGGGCAACCAGGTATGTATACATCCACTGGAATAATATGATCGGCGCCTTTCACAACAGAATAAGTATTGTAAAAAAACGGGCCACCACTAATAGCGCATGCGCCCATGGCGATTACATATTTAGGATCGGCCATTTGATCGTATAATCTTTTTAAGACGGGTGCCATTTTATTGACGATGGTACCTGCTATAATAATAACATCGGCTTGACGCGGTGAGGCTCTTGCTACTTCAAAACCAAAACGAGAAAAATCATATTTGGCAGAAGCAGTAGACATCATTTCAATACCACAACAACTTGTGGCAAAAGACAAAGGCCATAAAGAATTGGAACGCGCCCAATTTATAATACTATCAAAAGTACTAACCACAATACCACCACCTGGTGTATCGTGCACGATACCTGGAAAAGGTTCGTTGCCTGCTATTTTTTCTTTTAACTCCATTTTAATGCACCTTTTTTATGAGCGTATAAAAAGCCCATGAATAATATAAATATGAAAACGATAATTTCAATTAAGGCAACCATGCCTACTTTTTTAACTACCACTGCCCATGGGTATAAAAACACCAATTCCACATCAAAAATTAAAAATAGTAAGGCGAATAAGTAATAACCCACATTGAATTGATGCCAAGGGGATGTGTCGGTGGGAATACCGCACTCGTAGGCCTGACCTTTTTGAGGATTTTTGCTTCCTTTTACTAGAATTTTTCCCACTAAAATACCACCAGCAGAAAAAGCAATAGCGGCAATTAATAAGGCAATTAATGAAATAGCACCCATAGTATTTTTGGTATAAAAATGATGCTGTAAAGTAGCAATAAAACGGCTAATAAAACCCTAGGTAATCCACATATAATCCACGCTTTACGCGATTTTGTTAAAGTAGAACCCTAGGTCTGATAAATATCATCCCTTAACTGTAAAAACAAAGGTTTTTTCCTAGAATTTGAAGGATAAACTGCTGCCCCAAATGGCAGGGTCTCCCAGGTGCACTGCGCCAAAATCATAGCCATAAGAAATATACTTGGTGCCTGCTAGGTTTTTAGCCCAAAAATAGAGCGCTATTTTTTCAGTTTCAATACCTGCTTTTGCATTCAATAAATGATAAGGTGTTTGTTCAATGGTATTGGCTAGATCAAAATAGGTAGTGCCAATATATTTCCATTCAGCCCTTGTCATTATTTTTAATTTTGCATTTAGAGGAAAACTATATTGTGCTGCTAATAAAGAAGTAGCATTAGGAGAGAAGATAGGATGCTTGCCTGCTAAATTCAAAGTGGATCCTTGAGAAGCAATATCTAATTTATCAAAACGCGCATTGGTTGTTCCAAAAGAATATTGCAAGAATAAACCTTTTGCAGGGATGGCAAATATTTCTGCTTCTATTCCTTTACTTGTTAATTGTCCTGTATTTTTTGTAATGGTAATAGCGTCAGGTAAAATTAAACTTGGCACTTGCGCATCTGTTATTTTGGTATAAAATAAAGCAATGTTTACAATTAATTTATTGTTCAACCAATTGTTTTTAATACCTGTTTCAAAGTTACTACTGTATTCGGGCAAATAGCCCAAAAGTGGCGGCTGTGAAGGGTCTGAGGAGAGTGGCGATAAACCCCCTGCTCTAAATCCTCTACTATAATTACCATACCATAAACTATTATTATTTACTTGATATTCTAATGAAAGTTTTGGAGAAAATGCATTGAAATTGGTACGGCCTACAGTATCTGATCTTGTTATGTATTGTTCAATGCTTGGATCGTGTTGGTAAGTGCCCAATACCGATTCAGATTGATTTTCAAAATCATTTCTTAATCCTAATGTGATATTGAGTTGATCACTTAAAGCATAACTAGTTTGTCCATAAAATGCTAGCCCTTTTTTGATAGTGGTACTAATGCTGGTGGTGCTAAACAAAGAATCTCCAATCATCATTAAATTAGCATCTATTCCAAAACGAGTAGTTTGTTTCACTGGCGCATCTTGATAAAACAAAAAAGCACCTGCGGTCCATTTGAATTTACTATTACTATAGTTGCTACTAAATTTAAAATCTTGGGTAAGCACTTTAATATTATTCCAGTTATTTCCATAATTATTAATAATAGATATGGCATCGATGGGAGAAAAATCGCCATCTATTGGGGTGGTGTAATAACGGTAGTTTTGTTGGTAAGCTGTTTGGCTAGAAAAGTTAAAGCCACTACCCGCATAGTGAATAGACAAGCTGGTATTGGTGGTCTTGTCCTTCATAGTAGTAGTGCTGTTTTGATTTAAATGATATGGGTTGCCAAGTGCATCCTCTGTTCCAAAAACCAAAGGAAAGGGCCCCTGATTTTCATTGGCATGATGTTTGAAATTTAAAACGGCATCCCAACGACTACTAAGTATATATTTTAAAAAGTAGTTTCCAGAAAATCCGTTTTGATTGTCATAACTAGTTTGCGTAAAATCATTGGTGTAAAAACCATCTCTTTTATTAGATAAAATAGAAGCGCCAAAAAATAATTTATCTTTTATAAGCGGTGTTTTAATGCCTGCTGTAATTCTTCTTTGATTATAATTACCTACACTAATATCGAAAAAACTAGTTTTAGTATTCGTAGGTTGTTTAGTAATAATATTTATCACGCCACCCATGGCATTTCTTCCGTACAAGGTTCCTTGTGGTCCACGAAGCACTTCAATTCTTTCAATATCGAACAAAGTTGGAATATAAGTATCTAAACTAAATTGGTTTACGCCGTCAATATAGGTTGTTACTGTAGGATCGTAAGAACTAGTGGCAATGCCCCTTACAGAGCTTATATCACGATCATCGCCAGGGTCGGCGCTATAAACATTCGGAACAATACCCGTAATTTCTTTTGTATTCCATAAATTAAAAGCAGTTACTTGTTTTGCATTTAATGAAGAAATACTTGCTGGAATTTTTTGAATCAGATCTTCTTTTTTTTCTGCAGTTACTACTACTTCATCTAATTGATTCGTTGAAGCAATTAGCGTTATTTTTATATTCGTAGTTTTAGAATTGTTTGTTGCGTTAATATTAATTTCTTTTGAAACATCGGCATACCCCAATGATTTTATGGAAAGAGTATAGTTGCCATTTTTTAATTCATAGAATGCAAAAAAGCCTTTTTGGTTGCTAATAGTTTGAAAGCTGGTATTTAAAATACTTATTGTAGCAGCATCAATTGGATTTCCTTTTTCATTTTGTAGAACCCCTGTAATGCTTTGCGCATTGGTGGTAATGGCTATAAAAATTCCAAGAAGGGTTAGTATTTTATTTTTAAGGGAGATAGACAAGGCTTAATTTTTTAGGATGCAAATATAGGTCTTAAACCAACCTTTATGCCTTATTCTATAATTGAATTTATTATAAAGTGTGTCTTTATAAATGTATAACTATAATCAAATTAAATATTTATACAATAACTAGTAATGCTTGCGGTTCAATACTAATATTTAATTGATCCGTATCTGTTTCTAAAGATTCTCCATCAATATGAAGGGGCATACCTTTTTTGTATTGAATGGAAATATGCTTTATGGTATGTATGCTTACTTTTTTTGATGCGTGGATGGTTTTATTAAACAATCGAATAGCAAGTAAACCTGCTTTTAAAATTGAGTGCGGTTGAATACTCACCATTTCAAGTTGCGCATCTTGTAAATCTGAATAAGGAGAGATGTAGGCATTACTTCCGAATTGGTTAGCATTGGCAATAGTGAGTGAAAAAACTTTTTCTAAGGGGCCTCCGTTAATACTTATTTCAATGGGCTTGTAATTGAATAAGGTATAAATAGTAGCTTTTACATAATTTATAAAACCTCTACTACTGCCTTTGGCAAAGCGGCTTGCTACTGCTGCATCAAATCCAATTCCTGTTGTACAAAAAAACATTCTGTCATTAATAATGCCTACATCAATGGCAACTTCTTTACCAGTCAAGGCTCTTGCAAGTGCTGTATCAAATTGAAGGGGTAATTGCAAATGTCTTGCTAGTCCATTGCCTGAACCCATAGGAATAATGCCTAATGGAATAGTTGTTTCGGTTAATGCTGAAGCTACTTCATTAATGGTGCCATCTCCGCCAATAGCAATAATTTTTGTAGCTCTTTGTTCAATGGCTTTTTTGGCAAATTCATTGGCTTCTAATGGCTTGGTCGTTTCCCAAATAACCGAATGGGGAATCGCATGCAAGCTGGCCATCCATTGCTTTTTTTGCACTTCATTTTGAATGCCCGCATTTGGATTATAGATAAAATGAATCATGAACTGCAAAATTATTTAATATCTATCATATTTGATATAATATTAGTTAGATCTTAGTTCTTTTTTGTACAAAAAACGGTATTTTAGATTGTGAAAAAACTAGTCACCATAGGTTGTTTACTAGCATTGGTCATTTCTATTGGTGGCTTGCCCTTGTTTTATGCATTTCAAAAGCATTTACATAAACAAGCGCAGTTTAATTATATCGAAACCCATCCACAAGAAAAAATGGAAGGTTTGATTCATTTAACAGTTAAAGATGTAGAAAAATTACCCGCAGGCTTTGAGTGGGAAGAAGAAAATATTGAATTTAGGTTTCAGGGAATGATGTATGATGTAGTGAGTATTAAAAAGGCAAATACTGAATGGACTATTACCGCATTAGCAGATACTGTAGAAGTCTCTATTGAAAAAACAAATCAACAATTTGCGAAACAAGATCAAGAGAATCATAAAAAAGCACAAAAATTATTTAAATGGGTTTTCACTCCATACGTTTCTTTAAGTAATTACGAAGGTTTAATTATTTATGATATAGCTTCAATACATTTTCCAATCATGAAGCAAGGCGTTGTTCAAATGTGGGTAGCTTCGCCTTATTTGCCTCCTAAAGTGAACGCTTAAAAATTTAAGCGGTATTTATTTTTCACTTTATTTATTTTTTATGTTTCACAATAATAAAATAGGGTTACTCACCTTATTATTAATAACTAGCACATTTATAAACGCGCAAGTTGTCTTGCAAAAAAAGGACAATGTAAAAACTTTGTCCGAAGTAGTGGTGTATGCCAATAAATTTCCTACTGCATCTAAAAATATTGTACAAACCATTGGTTTAATCACAGATAAAACTTTTATCAATCAACAAGCCAATACTGCCGATATACTTACGAATTCAGGTCAGGTCTTTGTTCAAAAAAGTCAATTAGGGGGCGGAAGCCCCGTGATTAGAGGCTTTGAGGCTAGTAGAGTATTATTGATGGTGGATGGTATTCGAATGAATTCTGCCATTTTTAGAGCGGGTCATTTGCAAAATATTATCACGGTCGATAATATGATATTGGACAGAGTAGAAATTAATTATGGCCCAAGTTCCACCATGTATGGAAGTGATGCATTGGGTGGCGTAGTGAATCTTTTTACAAAGAACCCTACATTGAATACAAGTGCTGCATGGAAAACAAATGGTAATGTCATTTACAAATATGCCAATGGTCAAAATGAAAACAGACAGCATGTTGATATTAATATTGCCAATAATAAATGGGCCTACTTGACTTCCTTTACTAATAGTAGTTTTGGCGATTTACGTCAAGGGAATAAAAGATCAAGTGCTTATCCAGATTTTGGAAAAAGATTATTTTATGTTACTAGAGAAAATGGAGTTGACATAGCAAATGATAATTCATCGCAAGTGAATATTCAAAAAACAACAGGCTATACGCAAACCGATCTTTTACAAAAAATAATGTATAAGCCGTCAGCGAATGTGGAGCATTTATTAAATATTCAATTATCTAATTCTTCGAATATTAATAGATACGACCGTTTAACCGAGACAAGTAAGGGCCTGCCAGTGTATAGTGAATGGTATTATGGCCCACAAGTTAGAAATATGGTAGGCTATAAATATGCTGCTTCTGCCTTGAAAGGTTATTTTCAAGAGCTTACGGTGAACACCAATTATCAGCATTTAGAAGAAAGTAGAATTAGTAGAAAATTTAAATCTAGTAACAAGGATTTTAGAATTGAAAATGTAGATATTCTTGGTGTGAATGCAGATTTATTACACCAGCAAAAAAATGGGGACTTGCATTTTGGGCTAGAGTCTTATTATAATATAGTAAAGTCCACTGCCTATAGAACTAATATTGTTACTAATGCCAATAGTGCTATTACCACTCGTTATAGCGATGGTCCAACGAATATGGCTTATCAAGCTGTGTATTTGCAGCAAACAAAATACTTCGATGCGCATTGGGTATTAAATGAAGGCATTAGATTAAATATGGTTCAATTAAATGCTCAATTTAAAGACACTAGTTTAATGCATTTTCCTTTTTCGGAAGCGAAGCAATCCAATGCTGCTTTCACTGGTAATCTTGGACTAGCTTACAATGCAGAAGATGGCTACCGCTTAACATTTGGATTAAGTAGTGGTTTTAGAGCGCCCAATATTGATGATTTAACCAAAGTATTCGATACCAAAACCGGTTATG
>CAITGN010000443.1:0-2043 GCA_903891965.1 uncultured Bacteroidota bacterium | reverse complement strand
TCCACCGAGTCCCACCAACTATTTTGAGTTATCATCCATTCCATTAAGGTAATGGTTTGCTTTGACCATAATTTTTTATGATAGCCCAAAAGCTCGATGGCAAAATAATGCATTTCTCTTTGGGGGGCGGCAAAGCATTCTTTAACAAGTGCTATTAATTCTTTATGCGTGCTAATGGGATTTGCTTTATAAAACTCCTTGCATAATTTTCTTCTAATAGGTGTTTTAATTCCATAGAATTCAAATTGATTCAATAGATAAGCTTTGGCTCCTTTAGCTACTGTAGCGTTTTTATGGGCTGCAAAAACTTTTTGAATGGCTATTGAGTAGGGATGTGCCATGATTAAATTGCAATAGTTAAATTTTAAAATCCAAAGTCTACAGTTCTATTGTTTTTCCTTGGGCAAAGCTTGCTCTTGCAGCTTCTAAGATGCGAATAATGTCTGTACCATGTTTAGCTGAAGTAGGTACGGGTTCATTATGGTTAATGGCATTAGCCATTTTTTCATAAAAGGTGCCGTAATTACCTGTTAGACTTGGTATGGTTTCAGTACTTATTTTACCTTCTTTATCGGTGCTTAATACGCCCCATTTTTCTTTGGCTTCCACGCCCCAATTCGGTGTATTGGGTTTTTTACCTGCGAGTAAATCGTCTTCTTGTATATCGGCTCTTTGTTTAATAAAGCAACCCTTGCTGCCATAAATTTTATAAGCAGGTAATTGTTGCATATACACCATGCCACTAGTTAATAAAATTCTGTGAGTAGGGTAGTAAAGTAATAAAGTAAAATAATCATCTACCTTACCTACTTTTCTCGTGGTTCTTATATCTGCAAAAACAGAACTTGGCATACCGCTTAATAGTAAGGCTTGGTCAATTAAGTGAGGGCCTAAATCGTATAATACACCCGAACCTGGGGTATTGGTTTCCTTATGTACTTTAGGGCTTAAGGTGGTTCTATATCTTTCAAAAGATATTTGTATGTCTAAAAATGCTCCAATTTTATCTTCAGTAATTATTTTTTGAAGCGTTAAAAAATCGGCGTCGTATCTTCTGTTATGGTATACCGCTAATTTTAAGTTTAATTTTTGCGCTAAGGCATCTAGTTCTTCTGCTTCTTTAACAGTTACAGTAAACGCTTTTTCGGTAACTACATGCTTGCCAGCAAGTAAAGCTTGCTTGGTATATTCATAATGTGTATCGTTGGGGGTATTCACTACCACTAAATGAATACTGGGGTCATTTAAAATTTCTTCATAGCTACTGAAGGATTTTGCATTTGGGTAAATGGCTTGAATATTTTTTTGTGACCTTTCCCAACAACCTACTAAATTGAAATGAGGATTGGTATCAATAAAAGGAGCATGGAATAATTTTCCACTCATGCCAAAAGAAACTAGTGCTGTGTTAATCATCCCGCAACTTGTTTTCTTATGATATTAAGTGCACCACCTGCTTTAAACCACTCAATTTGTTGTTGGTTATAAGTGTGGTTAGCTTCAATGGTATCCACAGTGCCGTCTTTATGCGTTAATACCAAGCTTAAAGGTTTACCTGCAGTAAACTGCGTTAATCCGTTTACATTAATGGTATCGTCTTCTAAAATTTTATCGTAGTCGGCTTTGTTAGCAAATGTTAATGCCAACATACCTTGCTTTTTCAAGTTGGTTTCGTGAATACGTGCAAATGATTTAGTCAATACTACTCTAACACCTAAATGTCTTGGCTCCATAGCTGCGTGTTCACGAGAACTTCCTTCTCCGTAGTTTTCATCACCCACAACAATGGTTCCCACACCTGCTGCTTTGTATGCTCTTTGGGTATTTGGAACGGTATCGTAATTACCATTCACTTGACTTTTTACATTGTCTGTTTTTTCGTTGAAGAAATTTACAGCACCAATTAATAAGTTATTAGAAATATTATCTAAGTGGCCACGGAATTTTAACCAAGGTCCTGCCATAGAGATATGGTCGGTGGTACATTTTCCTTTTGCTTTAATTAATAATTTCAACGATTTTAAATCCGTGCCTTCCCATGCT
>CAITGN010000442.1:0-3535 GCA_903891965.1 uncultured Bacteroidota bacterium | reverse complement strand
GTGCATGCACTTAATGAAATAGTGCAAAGTATTAACCCCATTAATGGTTGGTTACAAAATTGTAATGCCACTCCTTTCACAGTAGCTGGAGCATATAGTCCAAAAGAAAAAGACTACCCACATTATATGGCACCCGATGGCGAGAATGGACGCGGTATTAACGCAGTTAACTTACTCAGTAAAATAGATAAAATATCCTTAGATGAATTAATTCAATTGGGATACAATAAACACTTGTCTGCTTTTGATATTTTACTGCCTTCTTTTATCGCGTATACAAAAACGATTTCTTTAAATGAAAGAGAAAAAAAAGCAATAAACTATTTAGCTAATTGGAATGGCGATGCAGGCATTTCCTCTGTGGCCACTACTATTGCTATTGAATGGGCTAATAACTGGTCTAAAGAAATTCCTCCTGCTACCACAGAAGAAGCGACTACACAAATCATAAAAAAATATGAGCAAATGGTTCAAGCTGTTTCGAATGAAAAAAAATTAGCGCTATTAAATGCAGCATTGAATCAATTAGAAAAAACTTATGGTAATTGGGAAATTCAATGGGGCGATCTAAATAGATACCAAAGAGTAAACCCAGGAGAGAAATTCGATGACAATGCACCTAGCATAGCGGTGGGACAAACTTCTTCTAAATGGGGCTCCCTGCCTGCATTTGAGAGTAGAAGGTATGATAATACTTTAAAACGTTATGGTTATTCTGGTAGTAGTTTTATTGCAGCAGTAAGTTTTGGAAAAAAATTAGAAGCAAAAACAATTATCACGGGTGGTCAAAGTCGTTTTGCGAATTCAAAACATTTTACAGACCAGGCTCAAAAATATATCGATGGCGATTTTAAAACTATTCATTTTTATAAAGAAGATGTTTTAGCACATGCAGTTACATCATATAAGCCAGGGTTTTCTAAATAGTGATCATAGAGCTTTGACATAAACGCAGCTTTCACCAAGCCTGCTAAATTTTTAACTTCTAATTGTTGCATCATTTTAGTACGGTGCCCTTCAATAGTGCGTTTGCTATGGCCCACTTCATAAGCAATTTGCTTACTAGAAGCCTCCTCGCAAATGCGCACTAAAATATATTTATCATAAGTATGCAACCTATGTACTTTTTCTGTTAGCTTAATTTTATCTATTCGATTTACCATATTAAACACTTTGTCAGCGGTACGATTACAGAAATATATTTTTTGCAGCCTTGCCATTTCAAGTGCTTTGGACCATTCTTGTTTTGAAACATTACGCGCTACAATCACCGATATACCATTATCTATTAATTGATACAAATGAGCCTCGTCCTGTTCATTAAAGACCACCATCACACCCATCTTAGTTGTAAGCTCTTTAATTTGATGCATGGTTGCAGAATGGCCAAAATTGAACATCGCACTATCAACCACTAAGACCATGGGTAAGACCTTTTTGGATTTATCATAGGCTATATAGCCTGTTAACTCCTCTATACTTTTGATGATATGATAGCCCAATAACTGTGGATTGTCTTTAATAAGTAAGCCACATCCCATTGCATACACAATTTGATTATCACAAATGATTACTTGAGTTTGCATCTTTATTGATTTTTAATTGAATCGCAATTAACTAAATATTGTATAACACATTGATATACAAGTAACTATATTATACAAAAGGCTTTTAATTGTATTGTGATTTATCCCATTGAAGTATTTTCGAAATGAGCATGTAGTTGTATGTTTTTATAGGCTATAGTAGTTAGCAAATTAATGGCTATAATAATTTGTTAGTATTATATATTTTATAACTTCATTGAATATTATTCTAACCTATACTAACCCTCTTGCACTGCGTTGACAAACATTCGTAACTTATTTTACCCTTTTGTTCCAGTAGGACATTTGAAAGTTTGGGTCTTAGCCCCCGCCTTGGATAATCCAGATCCGAACTTAGCATACTATTATGATTTTAGTCAAAGCATAGAAGAATATACACGCGTCTTTGCAGAACTAGATCTTCCTTGGAAATGGCAACCCGTTACTTTAGAAAATTATAAAATGATTGTGCAAGAAATTGCACATGACAGAGAAAAAGGAATTCATTTTCCTGTAGTATTAAATTTATGTGATGGTGATGAAATTAATGGAGCACCAGGTGTTTCAGTGATTAAAGCTTTAGAAGCAAAACAATTAGTATACACTGGTGCCAACGATTATTTTTACGATATCACTACTTCTAAAATTCCCATGAAAAAAGCTTTTGATGAAGCAGGTGTAGCTACACCAAAGTGGGAAGCCATTAGAGATAATAATATTAATGCTAAAGAAATTATTAAAAAATTAGGTAGCCCTTTAATTGTAAAGCCGGCTGTATCTGGTGGTAGCTTAGGCGTAGGTGTAAAAAATGTAGTAGAAACAGAACTAGAATTAGAAACACAATTAGCTAAAATGTTTGAAGGATACAGAGGATGGAATTTATCTTCTGATGGTATTGTAGCAGAGTCCTTTGTAGAAGGACCTGAATATACAGTGATGATTGTGGGAAGCCATACCCATCCTGAGTATGCTAAAATTTATCCGCCAGTTGAAAGAGTCTTTCACGCGTCTCTTCCAGAAAAAGAAAAGTTTTTATCCTTTGATAGATTATGGGAAATTTATGAAGAAGAAACACCCATGCCTGAGGATGAAAATTTTTACCAATATCAATTAGGCGATGAATCTATTCAAATGGCTGTTCAAAAAGTTTCTTGGGATGCCTATGTTGCTTGTAACGGAACAGGCTATACAAGAGTAGACGTTCGAATAGATAATAAAACAGGCGAGGCCTATGTTTTAGAAGTAAATGCACAATGCGGCATTAGTGAAGATGAAAATTATACTTCTATTGGTGCTATTTTACGTTATGCCAACCAAAGTTTTACAGAACTAGTGATTCATATAATTAATGACGCATTCGCTAGAAGAAAAAAATAAATTTATGCGCCCCCTTCCCACTATTCATAATGCCGACAGTTTCAAAGATTTGAAAATTTGTGTTTTACAACCAGACTATTCAACCTCTGAAGTAGATTATCAACACTATGATCCAAAAAGAGACCTCTCTAGCATTATGCCAGAAGCACATTTTGATCATGTTTATTTAAATAAGCTTACTACTTATCAGCAATTAAAAGAACTCAAAGATAAAAATTACGATATCTATATTAATTTATGTGAAGGTTATTTAGAATGGACAGTACCTTCCATTGATGTTATTATGAGTTTGGATTTATTAGGACTTCCTTATACTGGACCTAGCACAAATTTATATGACCCGCCAAAAACCATTATGAAGTATTTGGCTTTCTGCGAAGATGTGAAAACGCCTGCGCATATTCATATAGAATCGGAAGAAGATATAGCGCAACTTCCTGGCAATTTGCAATTTCCTTTATTTGTTAAACCAGCCAAGGCAGGTGATAGCCTAGGTGTAGACAATGCCTCCAAAGCGAATAATACTAATGAATTAATCACTAAGGTAAAAAGTATATTAGCAGAATTTGGTT
>CAITGN010000441.1:0-2625 GCA_903891965.1 uncultured Bacteroidota bacterium | reverse complement strand
ATGGAAGTAGATCCACTTCCAACACCGCATGGTTCTTCTTTATTTACAAGAGGAGAAACGCAATCATTAACAACAGTTACCTTAGGTACTAAGTTAGATGAGTTAATGCAAGAGACTGCAGCAAGTGCAGAATACACTAAATTTTTCTTACACTATAATTTTCCTCCCTTCTCTACAGGTGAAGTGAAGATGATGCGTGGGGTAGGTCGTCGTGTAGTAGGTCATGGTAATTTAGCCATGCGTTCTTTAAAACAAATGTTACCAGACACCACTACTTTCCCATACACATTAAGAGTTGTTTCTGATGTATTAGAATCAAATGGTTCTTCTTCTATGGCAACAGTTTGTGCGGGTTCATTAGCACTGATGGATGCAGGTGTTCCAATGCCTAAGCACGTGAGTGGTGTGGCTATGGGATTAATTTCAAGAGAAGATGGTAAATACGCCATCTTAACAGATATCTTAGGTGATGAAGATCATTTAGGTGATATGGATTTTAAAGTAACTGGTACACGCGATGGTATTTGCGGTGTGCAAATGGATATTAAAGTAGACGGTTTAAGTATGGACATTATGCGTGAAGCATTGTCTCAAGCTAAAAAAGGTCGCTTACATATTTTAGATGCGATGTATGAGTGTATGCCAGCTGCACGTGCCGATGTGAAACCACATGCACCAAGAATGGTGAAGTTAATTATTGATAAAGAATTTATTGGAGCTGTAATCGGACCAGGTGGTAAAATCATCCAAGAGATGCAAAGAACCACTGGTGCGACTATTAATATTGAGGAAGTAGGCAACCATGGTGAAGTAAGTATCTTCTCTGCTAATAAAGATAGCTTAGATGCTGCTGTGAAGTGGATCAATGGTATTGTTGCTGTTCCAGAAATTGGAGATGAATACGAAGGGGTAGTGAAAGGAGTGAAAGAATTTGGTGCCTTTGTAGAATTCATGCCAGGCAAACAAGGTTTATTACACATTAGTGAAATAAGCTGGAAGCGTTTGGAAACAATGGATGGTATCTTTAACGAAGGAGATGTAGTAAAAGTGAAATTGGTTGGTTTGGATCCTAAAACAGGTAAGTTCAAATTAAGTCATAAAGCTTTATTACCTCGTCCAGAGCAAGCGCCTCGTGAAGATAGAGGTCCTCAACAAGGTTAATTTTTTAGCATTATAATATTAAAGCCCTGATTTATCGGGGCTTTTTTGTTTATTATACAAGTCGATGATTAAATACATAATCTTCGTCTCTCTCTGCGTTGAAGTTTGACTCATGCATCAGACGCTTGTTCGCGTCTTCTCGCCTCAGATTAGTATTTAATCATCTTACTATTATACCTTTACGGCCTAAGACCTATTAAGAACCTAATTAAAGACGTACAAAACAATCTAATGTCTAAAGAATATATACAAATAGCCTTCAATTTTGACAATCAGGACCAATTTGAAATGCTGGTTGCTCAGCTTTCTGCATTAGGATTTGAGGGGTTTAACGAGGAAGAGGCAAGCCAAGGCATTAATGATGGGGTGAAAATGTCAAATAAGCTAGGAGAAGGGGCAGGACATTGCAAAACCTTTGTACTAAAGACAGATTTTGAGGCTAATTTATTGGGTAATGAATTAGATATTATATTCAAGCAGCATAAGTTAACTTACACAAAATCAGTTATTAAAGAAGAAAATTGGAATGCCCTTTGGGAATCTAATTTTGAACCAGTAAGGGTGGGTGATTTTGTGGGTATACGAGCTAATTTTCATCCCCATTTTGAACCTAAAGTAGCTTATGAGATAGAGATTACACCCAAAATGAGCTTTGGAACAGGGCATCATGCAACCACTTTCACAGTCATAGAATTAATGGAATCTATGGACTTTAAAGGGAAGTCGGTTTATGATTTTGGAACGGGCACTGGTATTTTAGCCATACTTGCTGAAAAGCTAGGGGCGGCATCGGTTCTAGCTGTAGATAACGACGATTGGTGTATAGAAAATTCCATAGAAAATGTACAAAACAATGGTTGTCAATTAGTTAGAATAGAAAAAGTAGAATCGGCCTATCAAAAAGAAAACTTTGACATTATTATAGCCAATGTAAACAGGCATATCATTGAAGCTAATATGCTTGAATTAAGCCAATTGGCAAGTCCTACAGCTACCTTGGTTTTAAGTGGTTTACTTATTGAGGACCAGGCAGATATGATAGAATTAGCAGCGAAACAAGGCTGGAAATACCAAAAATCAAGGCCCTTAAATGGCTGGGTTAGTTTATTGTTTAATCTTTAAAAGAAGGTTCACCAGGTAGTGTTAACAAATCATTAATTTTTTTCGTCGTATATTTGCCTTCCAAGAAAATTGAAATATGACTGAAATTGTATTAATTATTCTGGCCTATATCATCGGTTCTATCCCTACAGCAGTTTGGGTGAGTAAGTCTGTTTTTGGGATTGACATTAGAGATTACGGAAGTGGGAACGCAGGTGCGACCAATTCCTTTAGAGTTTTGGGCTCAAAATGGGGAAGTTTTGTAATGCTGGTGGATGTAACTAAGGGCGTAATTGCAACTTCCTTATACATACTTATTCCTTATTATTTAACCAACGAACTAGCAAGAACCAATTTTATGAT
>CAITGN010000440.1:0-3459 GCA_903891965.1 uncultured Bacteroidota bacterium | reverse complement strand
TCTATATGGTGGTTATCAAAATTGGATAGATCGCGCAGGTAGGTTTAGATCTTTAGGAGATGGGCAGGTAGATTTTAAAAGTATATTCAGCAAATTAGCTGCTTACAATTTTAAAGGTTGGGCAGTGATGGAATGGGAATGTGCCATTAAACATCCCGAAGTGGGTGCAGCAGAAGGCGCCCTATTTATTCAAAAAAATATTATTAAAGTAACTGAGAAAGCATTTGACGATTTTGCAAGTACTGGTTCAGATGAATCATTCAATAAGAAAATTTTAGGCATTTAAACATTTAAAAAAAGAAGTACTATGAAGAAGGTTTTATTTATTCTAACAACAGCTGTTATTGTAATGGCATGTGGTGGTGGATCAACAGAGGCTGGCAAAGATGCAGCAGGGGCAGGGGCAGCAGTCGCAGCAACAACTGGTAATGCATTGTCTGATAATCCAGATTATCAAAAAGGTTTGGCTTTAGTAGCAGGCAGTGATTGTTTAACTTGTCATAAAACAAGTGAAAAAAATATTGGACCTGCTTATAAAGATGTAGCAGCAAAATATGAGAACACTGAAGAGAATGTTAAAATGTTAGCTTCTAAAGTTATCAAAGGCGGAAGTGGTAATTGGGGCGCAATCCCAATGACTCCTCATCCTCAATTAAAGCAGGAAGATGTAGAACAAATGGTGAAGTATATTTTACTTTTAAAGAAGTAATTATTCATTAAAGAAGTCTAACTTGAATTGTATAAATCAAAACAAAACGCATGAAAAAATTATTGCTAGCTTTCTTAATAAGCTTCGTTGCCACTCAAACAAGTGCACAACAATGGATTTCTTTATTTGACGGAAAAACGATGAATGGCTGGCATAGTTTTGGCAAAACCACTGCGGGCGAAGCATGGAAAGTAGAAGATGGATCAATTGTATTTGATCCAGCAGTTAAACAAGCAGGAAAATCGGCCGGGGATATTGTAACCAATGAAAGTTTTAATGATTTTCATTTACAATTAGAATGGAAGATTTCTAAAAATGGCAATAGCGGTATTATCTTTTTTGTACAAGACAACCCTAGTAAATATAGAGAAACATGGCATACAGGACCTGAAATGCAAGTACTAGATAACGACGGACATGAAGACGGAAAAATTATTAGACATAGAGCAGGTAATTTATACGATTTAATTGAGGGTAAAGAAGGTGTGGTAAAACCTTACGACCAATGGAATAAAGTAGATATTATATTTAAGAAAGATAAATTAGATCTTATTTTAAATGATGTAAGCATGGTAAGCACACATGTAGGAGATGATGGCTGGAAAGAACTTATTAGAAGATCTAAATTTTCTAAAGGTGAATCACCCGACTTTGCAAAAATATTCTCTGGACATATTGCTTTACAAGATCATGGAAACAAAGTAAGCTATAGGAATATTCGTATTCAAAAGTTATAATTCAAATAGTGCAAGCTATTCATGAAAATTTTATGCGTCAGGCCCTCGTGCAAGCACAGAGGGCCTTTGACGTTGATGAAGTACCTGTAGGTGCTGTTATAGTCATGCATGGGAAAATAATTGCGAAGGCGTACAACCAAGTGCAATTATTAAAAGACGTCACTGCCCATGCAGAAATTTTAGCCATCACCAGCGCTTGTGAAAACTTACAAGAAAAATATTTACCCGAAGCCACTTTATATGTTACACTAGAGCCCTGCTTAATGTGTGCGGGCGCTTTGTATTGGAACAAAATTGGCCATATTGTATTTGGCGCCTACGATGAAAAAAATAGTTATCGTAGGGTTACAGAAAAAAATCCTTTTCATCCTTCCACCACTATTATTGGTGGTATTCTTCAAGACGACTGCGCTGGGCTAATGCAAGCTTTCTTTAAAGCAAAGAGGTAATAAATATCTATTACTCGTCTGCTAAACGATTTATGTTTTGCTATCTAGCGCTTCGTAAAAAATAGCTTTCCTCCGTAATCCTACAAACGGATTACTACGGAAACTATTTATTTACTTCGCTGATGCTAGTTGATATAATAAATCCTGTTGCGGTTCAACTATTTAGCTTCTCAATAGAAATTTGGACTAATTATTCAGCGCTACATAAATATTATTTCGAGACGAGCTTTCGAGCATGCGTAGAGCGAGTCGAGAAATAGATATTTATTTAGCGCTAAATCTTATCTAATTAAGGAAAAAAAACCCGCAAGTCGCTCAAATCAGCGCAAAGCATTGTAATTTTGAACTTCATTTACAAACACAATAAATAAAAAATATGTCATTTACACTACCTGCATTACCTTATGCACACGAAGCCTTAGAGCCCCATTTTGATACTTTGACCATGCAAATACATCATGGCAAACACCATCAAGCCTATGTAGATAATTTAAACAAGGCCGTTGCTGGAACTCCGAATGAAGGAAAAACTATAGAAGAATTAGTAAAAGTAGCTGGTACTATTAGCCCCGCTGTTAGAAATAATGGTGGTGGACATTGGAACCATAGTTTCTTTTGGGCAAGCTTAGCACCAAACGCTGGTGGAGCTCCATCGGGCGCTTTAGCAGATGCTATCAATGCTGCTTTTGGAAGCTTTGACGCCTTCAAAGAAAAATTTGCTGCCGCGGGTATGACTCGTTTTGGAAGTGGATGGGCTTGGTTAATTGTAAAAGACGGAAAATTAGAAGTAAGCTCTACACCGAATCAAGACAATCCTTTAATGGATGTAGCTGAAGTAAAAGGCCATCCTATTTTAGGCGCAGATGTATGGGAGCATGCTTACTATTTAAAATATCAAAATAGAAGAGCCGATTATTTAGCTGCTTTTTGGAACTTAGTAAACTGGTCAGTGATTGCCGATCGTTTTGCTGCTGCAAAATAATCGTATAAACATTTATACTCGAAACAATTTTATATTGAAAACCTGCACTTAAAAACTGCAGGTTTTTTTATGTTAAGGCACTGGGTCATAACCTTGACCACCACCTGGTCTGCACTTACTTAATCTTTTGGCTCCTAAATAAATGCCTTTAATGGGTCCATATTTTTGAATGGCTTCACTTGTATAATGAGAACAACTTGGTGTAAACCTACATTTACTAGCACCCATCCATGGTGAGATCACGTATTGATAAAATCGTATCAATACTATAAAAGGAAAGGCTATTATTTTTTTAAGCGTAGGCAATGTATCTTCTTTTGTAGTATAATTTTTTATAGTGTAATTATTACAGCATAATTATTTATTCAATTTAGTAACCAGTATAGCTAATGCTTCTTTTACCTTAGCTTGAATTTCAACTTGGGTAAGCACACTAGCATCAGTGTATAGAAAAAATAAATTAACGCGCTTATGGTCAAGACTAGCTTGACTCATGAAATTCGGTTTTTCTAAACGATAAGCTTCTCTTAATAATCTTTTCACTCTATTGCGTTGCACTGCTTTTCTAAAAGTTCTACTAGG
>CAITGN010000439.1:0-5644 GCA_903891965.1 uncultured Bacteroidota bacterium | reverse complement strand
CCAAGAAAATAATTGATACAGCATATTGATTATTTTTCTAATTCTTTAAATTGGTTTGCTAATACTTGCTTATCATCAAAATCGTGCTTTACGCCTTTAATATCTTGGTACTTTTCATGACCCTTGCCTGCTATTAAAATAATATCACCCGATTTTGCAAAACTTACAGCTGCCTTAATAGCTTCTTTTCTGTCAACAATATTGATATACTTTCTTTTTGCAGCACTTGTCAATCCTTCTTCCATATCCTTGATAATTTCATTCGGATCTTCTGATCTTGGATTGTCGCTGGTAAAAAATACTTTATTACTTAAATCACAAGCTACTTGTGCCATGATGGGTCTCTTTGTTTTGTCTCTATCTCCACCGCAGCCCACCACTGTAATTACTGTTTCATTTCCCTTTCTTAATTTGGCAATAGTGGTTAATACATTTTCTAGTGCATCAGGAGTATGCGCATAATCAATGATGCCAATAATTTTCTCTGTACTCACGATATAGTCAAATCTTCCTTCTGCTCCTGTTAATGCACTTAGTACAGTTAATACTTCTGTAGCTTTTTCACCTAATTGAATAGCCACTCCATATACGGCTAATAAATTATAAGCGTTGAATGTGCCTATTAAACGGCAATGCACTTCTATATCATTTACCAGCATTACTAGTCCGCTCAATTGATTCTCTAAAATTTTCCCTTTATAAGTAGCAGGTGCATGAATAGCATATGTAAGTTTAGTAGCCTTGGTGTCTGCAAGCATGGCAGTACCATTTTTATCATCCAAATTGCTTAAAGCAAAAGCATTTGCAGGTAATTTATCAAAGAAAGTTTTTTTAGCTTCTAGATACGCTTCAAAAGTTTTATGATAATCTAAATGATCATGTGTAATATTGGTAAATGCACCACCTACAAATTGTAATCCAGTAATACGGTGTTGATGAATGGCATGGCTACTTACTTCCATAAATACATGTGTGCAACCTGCCTCTACCATTTTATGTAGTAATGCATTTAATTGAATGGCATCGGGTGTAGTATGTGTAGCTGCAATCACTTCAGCACCAATATGATTTTGCACAGTACTTATTAAACCACAGGTATACCCTAATTCAGAAAATAATTTATACAATAAGGTAGCCACGGTGGTTTTACCATTGGTACCCGTCACACCCACTAATTTTACATGGGCAGAAGGCTCATCATAAAATTGATGCGCCATAATAGCCACTGCCTCTTGTGCATTCTCCACCATGATATAAGTAATGCCTTCTACTATACTATCAGGTTTGTTTTCACAAACGATAACTGTGGCTCCTTTTTCTATGGCTGTTGGTATGAAAGAATGACCATCGGCTTGTAAGCCTTTAATAGCAACAAATACAGCACCTTTAATCACTTTTCTAGAATCTATTTGTATATCGGCGACTTCTTGTTGGGTAGTTCCTACTACCTCTCTTAAAGCCACGCCGAATAATATAGATTGTAGTGATTTCATTAATTTAAATCAATTTGAATTTGTTGTCCTTTAATAATTGTTTCCCCTTGAGCAATACTTTGTTTTACCACTTTACCTTTACCCACACATTTCACTAGTAATCCCTTTTTCTCACAAAGCCATAAGGCATCTTGTAATTTCATACCTGTCATATTAGGCATGGTGGTATCTGAAAGTACTTGAGTAGCTGCTTTTAAATTCTTTCCTTTCCCTTGCAATTGAATCCAATTATTAGAAGCTATGGAAGAGTCTTGATAAGGGATTGATAATTGTTTTGCAATGGTTTGTAAAGAAATTTTTGAAATACTATAATTAAATAATGAACTATCCTTTACTGCAAATACTGGTGCGATATCTAATTTGTTCTGTATATAAGTTGAATACAATCTGTCAGCAATTTCTTTAAATACAGGACCTGCTACAGAGGCACCAAAATGATTCGCTGCGCGTGGATGATTAATAATAATAACAGCAATAGTATATTGAGGATTCTCTGCTGGGAAATAACCTACAAAAGAAGATTGAAAGATTCCCTCACCATATCCCTTGTTGCCATCAGCCACCAAGGCTGTTCCTGTTTTTCCACCTACTTTATATAAACTATTTACAAATAATTTTTTTGCTGTTCCATTAGTACAAACGCCCTCCAATGCTGTACGCAAATCTTTTATAGTAGAAGCAGAGCAAACAGTTCCTTCATAGGCCATAGGGCTCATGGTTTTTATAATTTTTCCCTCTTCTTTAATAGCGTTAACTAAATAAGGACGCATCATAACTCCATTATTCGCAATACTATTGTACATGGTTAAAGTTTGAATGGGCGCTATGGCGATATTATATCCAAAAGCCATCCAAGGAAGTGAAGTGGGTCCCCATCTTTTGCTATTAGGCTTGATGATTAAAGGATGCCCTTCTCCCATTAAATCAATACCAGAAGTAGTATCAATTCTTAATTTAGATAGGTGTTTAAAATATGCTTGTGGATTATCATTAAAATAAGTAACAGCTAATTTAGCCATACCTACATTCGAACTTTCTTCAAAGGCTTCTAATACTGTGGCTTCATGTTTGCCATGAACTTCAGCATCTTTAACTGTTCTACCGGCATATGTCCACAAGCCTCCTTCTAAATTTAATTTAGAGCTTAAGGTTACTTTCTTGTCTTCTAATGCCGACAATAAAGTCACTAATTTAAAAGTAGAACCAGGTTCTGTTACCCTTGTTGAATAGTTTAAGTCTTCGGTATAAACACCATCGCCTATTTTACCTAAGTTGGCAATGGCTTTTATTTTACCAGTTTTTACCTCCATCACCATGGCAACACCAGAACGCGCATCATTTTGAATCATCATTTTCTTTAATGCACTTTCAGTTACTTCTTGTATGAAAACATCAATGGTGCTTACAATATCCTTGCCTGTTTCAGGTGCTATTTCAAATTCACCTTCCTGCACTGGAACTGTTACACCACCTGCAATAGCGCGTACTAATTGACGGCCATTACGACCGTTTAAAACAGTATCATATGACTTTTCTAAACCTACTTTATTTTCATCTCTAGCAAGTCCAATAGTTCTATAGCCAATATTTTCATAGGGGTTTAAACGAATATTTTTTTCCTCCGCAATCATCCCACTTTTATACCTACCTAATTTAAATAAAGGGAATTTGACTAATTGTAAATATTCTCTGTAAGAAATTTTCTTTCTTAACTCATAATTACCTTCGCTGGCTTCATAAGCCTTGGTTAACTCTTCTTTGTATTTTTCTGCGGACTTATCTTTAAATAAATCTGCTAAACTCAAGCTTAAAGAGTCAATATGCGTTCTAAAAAGTAAGCCGCTTTTTTCGTGAAGTGGGCTTACTCTAAAATCGATATAAATATCAAACTGAGGAATATTGGTGCTTAACATTTGGCCATCTTCACTATAGATAGTACCTCTTGCTGCAGGTATTTCAATAATTCTTTGATGCAAGCTGTCACTTAAACTTCTCCAGTATTTCCCTTGTACTTGTTGAATATAAAAAGCCTTGCCTATAATAAGGATACATACTAATACGATAAGTATGAAACTTAAGTAAACCCTCCATAATATGTCGCGTTTTACGTCCATTATTAGTTTTTAGCGGGGGTTTTAATTTTATTTTCTAAAGGAAGGCGAATAGGCATTTCTTTTGAAACGACTAAACCATATGGCTCCATAGCAGTTTGCACTTCAATGGCACGACTGCGACGCATTAGTTCCGACTTAATGGTCTTGTATTCAAACTGAAGTACTTTCAATTCTCTTTGTGTAGTGTTAATTCGACGGATTGTTTTGTCGGTAAGATGCCCATTCGCTATGTAGAGGATAGCGATGAATGCTAGGAACAAAAAGAAACTAATGTTCATAACAATCCACTGATAATTAAGAATACTTTTTATGGTATTCTTAGGGGCTGGGTTAATGGGTACGGACATACTATTATACTCTTTCGGCAGCACGCATTTTTGCGCTTCTGCTTCTATTGTTTTCTTTCATCTCTTTTTCAGAAGCCACTACAGGTTTTTTTGTAATGATCTTCCAAAAAACTTCCTTTTCTACGGATAAAAAAGGATGGGCATCTTCGGCTTCTTCTTGCGATACACGAAAAGCGTTTTTTACAAAACGATCTTCGATAGAATGAAAAGTGATGATCACCGCGCGTCCACCTGGCTTTACTACTAATGGAACTTGTTTTAAAAATTCCTTTAGCGCTTCCATCTCTTCATTCACTTCTATTCTTATGGCTTGAAAAACTTGTGCCCAATATTTATTAGGATTTCCTTTAACTACAGGTGCAATAAATGTTTTAAAATCTTGAACGGTATTTATATTAACATGTTTGCGTTGAGTGGCAATATGTTTGGCTAAAGTTTTTGAGTTCGTTACCTCGCCATATTGTTCAAACATTTTATGCAATGCTGTTTCTGAATAAGATTCAATAATTTGAGCGGCTGTTTGGCTTTGGCGTTGATCCATGCGCATATCAAAAGGGCCATCGTGTCTGGTTGAAAAGCCTCTTGTCCCTTCATCAAACTGATGACTACTTACACCTAAGTCGGCCAATATCCCATCCACTTGATCTATTTTATTTAAACGCAGAAAACGTTGTAGATACTTGAAATTTTCTGGAATAAAAACAAGGCGATCGTCTTTTGGTAAATTTTGTTGCGCATCGGCATCTTGATCAAAAGCGATAAGTCTTCCTTCAGGGCCTAGCATAGATAAGATACCCTTGCTATGTCCCCCACCACCAAATGTGGCATCTACATAAATACCATTTGGCTTTATGTTTAGATGTGAAAGGCACTCTTGAAATAATACTGGAATGTGATAAGAAGAAGCAAAAGCTTTAGATGCGTTGGAATCAATAGGTTGATTTTGCATCTGTTTTACTTAATCTTGATTTTTAATTCCTGCCATTACTTCCTGCGCCAAATTACTAAATGCATCTGCAGAGAAATCCTCAAAGAGCTGTTTGTACTTACTTGCATCCCAAATTTCAAAACGATCTAAAGCGGCGGCTAAAACAATCTCTTTACCTGGTAAAGCAAATTCACGCAAAGTGGGTGGCAATAAAATTCTTCCTGCTGCATCCAACTCTACTTCGGTAGCTCCTCCAAGAAATTGACGTCTGAACTGACGCACTTTTGGATCGAAATCGTTCAACTGGCTAATTCGATCTAATATACTCTGCCAGCTTTTCAACGGATAAAGTGTCAAGCACTTCTCAAAGCCTCTACTAACAATAAAGCGGTTCTCCCCTTCAACTAGCTGTTTTTTCAAACTGCCAGGTAAATGGAAACGCCCTTTTGCGTCGATGGTTGATTGATATTCTCCGTGAAAGCCTGTCATTGTTAATAATTAGAGTGATTTTTACCACTTGTTCACACAAATTAACACATTTTACCACTTTCAAAGGGTAAAACAGGCCTTCTAGTTTTCCACAAGAAATAAACCATGCTGAAAATCAATGTAGTAGGGCGTTTCAGAACGGTTTTGCCAGAATTCCACATTTAGGACTGTGCAAACCTGTGGAAAAGCCTATTTTTTATGTGAAAAAGAGGTGAATTCAAGTGAAAATCAAGGCAATATGTACCTTTGGGCCATGAAGCCTCCCATTAGCCT
>CAITGN010000438.1:0-3045 GCA_903891965.1 uncultured Bacteroidota bacterium | reverse complement strand
CCCGATTTTTTTGGATCTGTTCTCCAAGCTGCTTGTGCATTTCCTTCTCTTTCAGATAATTTACTTAACCAACCTTGTGCATATTCTACCCATACTTTTCTAATTTTTCCTAGCTTTCCTTCCTTCACCATGGATTTTGCATGCTTTACCATAGGATAACCAGAATAGGTATGTGTTAAACAAAGTGTTAATCCGGTCTCATCTAATTTTTGTTTTAATTGTTTTGCTTCATCCATTGAAAAAGTAATCGGTTTTTCTATGACTACATGGAATCCATACTCCAATGCCATCATTGCTGGTGCGAAGTGTGCAAAGTTGGGTGTTACAATTGTGACAAAATCCATGCGCTCATTGGCAGGAAGCGCTGCCTCTTTTTTTATCATTTCATCAAAAGTCAAATAGGTTCTTTCTTTGGGAAGAAATAGTGCCTCGCCTGAAGCCACTGCTATTTCAGGATTAATACTTAAGGCACCGCAACTTATTTCAATAAGACCATCCATATTAGCAGCTAATCTGTGTATGGCACCAATAAAGGCATCTTTACCTCCGCCGACCATTCCCATGCGTAATTTTCTATTCATTGTAGATAGTTTTTTTAGCGTACAAAATCGTTTAATTGTGTCATGATAACACTTTCAGACAGTTCTAGTAGCAATTTCCTTATTATTTTGCAAATAACCCCCTTTTTTAACTAAAAACTTTCTAAAAAATAGGAAATAAAAATTATATTTATCAAACCAATTAATCTTTACTCGCTATGTCAACCAATGTCAACAGACGTAAGCTTATCAAACAAGTTTTAACAGGGTCTGCAGCAATTGCTACAGGTGCTGTCTTACCTTCTAATATTTTAGCCGCAGTGAAAAATCAAGACGCCACGCAGCCGCTCAAAGGAAACATTCAGCATTCTGCCTGCAGGTGGTGCTACGACAGCATTCCCACAGCCACACTTGCAAAGAATTTTAAGCAACTAGGTATGGTGGGCATGGACTTAGTGGGTCCTTCTGAATGGAAAATTTTAAAAGAAAATAATCTTATTTCTACCATGTGTAATGGTGCGGAAATTAGTTTAACCGAAGGTTTTAATACTTTACAATACCACGATAAATTAGTAAAAAATTATATAGAACATATTAACTATGTAGCAGATGCAGGCTACACCAACTTAATTTGTTTTTCTGGAAGTAGAAGAGGCATGGATGATGAAACAGGTTTGAATAATTCTGTTACAGGCTTGAAAAAAATTATGGCTCTTGCTGAAAAAAGAGGGGTAATGATTCAAATGGAATTATTAAACTCAAGAGTAGACCACAAGGACTATATGTGTGATCGTTCTTCTTGGGGTGTTGAATTATGCAAACGATTAGGTTCTCCGAATTTTAAATTGTTATTTGATATTTATCATATGCAAATTGATGAAGGAGATATTATTCATTCTATCAGGACCAATCATCAGTATTATGGTCATTACCATACAGGTGGTGTACCAGGTAGAAATGAAATTGATGAAAGACAAGAATTATATTATCCAGCCATTATGCGTGCCATTTTAAAAACTGGCTATAAAGGGTATGTAGCACAAGAATTTATTCCTGCGGACAAAGACCCGATGGCTTCATTAGCAGCAGCTATTAAAATTTGTGATGTTTAATAAAGTAAAAATGCTAAGTAAGAATAGGTAGAAAGAAAAATAATTAAAAAAAATAAAAAATAAAAAATGGCAGGTCAACAGTACGATGCAATTGTAGTAGGGTCGGGCATTAGCGGCGGATGGGCAGCTAAAGAACTTACACAGAAAGGATTAAAAGTTTTAATGTTAGAGCGTGGAAGAAATATTGAACACATTAAAGATTATGTAAACGCAGATAAAGAAGCTTGGGATTTTCCTCATCGTGGTACACGCACGCAGGAAATGATTAAAGACTATCCTGTTTTAAAAAGAGATTATCCTTTGAACGAAACCAATTTAGATTATTGGTGTTCAGATAAAGAAAGTCCTTATGTTGAAACAAAACGTTTCGATTGGTTTAGAGGATATCATGTGGGAGGTCGTTCTTTAATGTGGGGTCGTCAATCTTATCGTTGGTCCGATTTAGATTTTGAAGCTAATGCAAAAGATGGTCATGGTGTTGATTGGCCTGTGCGTTATAAAGAAATTGAGCCTTGGTATGATTATGTAGAAAAATTTGCAGGTATTAGTGGTAACCGTGATGGCTTAGCTGTTTTACCTGATGGACAATTTTTACCTGCCATGGATTTAACCTGCGTAGAGAAAGATGTAGCTGCTAGATTAAAAGAAGTATACAAAGGATCTCGTCATTTAATTATTGGACGTACTGCGAATATTACCGTGCCGCATGAAGGTCGCCCAGGTTGTCAGTTTAGAAATAAATGTTGGCTGGGTTGTCCATTCGGCGGCTATTTTAGTACACAGTCTTCTACTTTACCAGCTGCGATGGCAACGGGTAATTTAACTTTAAGACCTTGGAGTATTGTTACTGAAATTAAATATGATAAAGATAAAAAACGTGCAACAGGCGTTATTGTTTTAGATGCAGAAACCAATAAAACTATTGAGTACAGTGCAAAAATTATTTTTGTCAATGCTTCTACTTTAAATAGTACTTGGTTATTAATGAATTCTGCTACCGATGTTTGGGAAGGTGGTTTAGGAAGTAGCAGTGATGCATTGGGTAAAAACTTAATGGATCACCATTTAGGCGTAGGCGCTGGTGGTGTAGTAGAAGGCTATGAAGATAAATACACATTTGGTCGTCGTGCTAATGGATTTTATATTCCTCGTTTTAGAAATGTAGGAGATGATAAACGCGATTATGTGCGTGGCTTTGGTTACCAAGGAAGTGGTTCTCGTCAAAACTGGAGAAGAGATGTTGCAGAATTTTCTATTGGTGGAAATTATAAAGACGCTTTAACAGAACCAGGAAACTGGACCATTGGCATGGGTGGCTTTGGTGAAATGTTACCAGATCCAACCAATAAAGTTACAATTGATAAAACAGTGAAAGATAAATGGGGATTAAACGT
>CAITGN010000437.1:0-2057 GCA_903891965.1 uncultured Bacteroidota bacterium | reverse complement strand
TCTGTGCAGGCTTTATTTAAAACCTTACAAGAAAAAAGTGAAGCCCATAAAAATGATTTATTACCAGGCTATACGCATTTGCAATTAGCCATGCCTTCTTCCTTTGGTTTATGGTTGGGTGCTTATGCGGAAAGTTTAGTAGATGATATTACAGTTTTACAAGCTGCTTATAAAGTAGTGAATAAAAATCCATTGGGATCGGCTGCGGGTTATGGTTCTTCTTTTCCTATTAATAGAACTAGAACTACTGAATTATTAGGTTTTGAATCTTTGAACTACAATGTAGTGTATGCGCAAATGGGTAGGGGTAAGGCGGAAAGAGTCACAGCTATGGCCATTGCCAATATTGCCGATACATTGTCTAAATTAAGTATGGACGCTTGTTTGTTTATGAATCAAAATTTTGGGTTCATTCAATTTCCAGAAGAGTTCACCACTGGTTCAAGCATCATGCCGCATAAAAAAAATCCTGATGTATTTGAATTAATAAGATCTTATTGCAATAGAATAAAAGCCTTGCCCAATGAAATAATGATGATGACTACAAACTTACCTTCTGGTTATCACCGCGATTTACAATTATTAAAAGAGCATTTATTTCCCGCTTTTGCTCAATTAAATAATTGTATTGAGATGGCTTCTTTAATGATACAAAATATGGAAGTCAAAAAGAATATATTGGAAGACGCCAAATACCAATACTTATTTAGTGTGGAGGAAGTGAACAAACTGGTTTTAACGGGTATGCCTTTTAGAGATGCCTATAAGCAAGTGGGAGCAGCCATTGAATCGGGTAAATTTACCTATTCTACAGAGATAATGCATACCCATGAAGGCAGTATCGGGAATTTAGGTACGGCAATTATAGGGGAGAAAATGAAGGCAGTGGTGGCTGAAATGGGTTTTGAGAAAGTAGAACAAAGAATTGCCGAATTATTAAATATCTAATGTATTTTTGTCCTCTTTCTATCTTTAAAAAATAGTATAATGAAAAAACAAATTTTAGTCTTGGCAGCCATTTCTTTTATGCAATTGGCGCAGGCTCAAACAAATCCAAAGCCAGCTAGTCCTCCAGCCACTGTTAAAGCAGTACCAGTGAAACCATTGAAAGTAGGAAATACTAAATTAACCATGAGTGTTACGCCCCCTTTAGTCATTAAAAATGTTAAAGACAGTGCCTCTTATGCATTGGGGTATAGAATTGCGCAAAGCTTGAATGGACAAGGCTTACAAAAAATTAATCTTGCTGTTTTCAATAAAGGATTATTAGCAGGATTCGAAGGAAAGTCAATTATTATTGATAGTATATTAGATTATTGTATTAAAACATACCAAGAAACAATGAGTGCAGAAAAATCAGCCGCTAACAAGTTAGCAGGACAAGAATTTTTAGTAAAAAATGCTAAAAAACCAGGTGTCGTTAGTTTACCTAACGGTATTCAGTATGAAATTTTAGTAGCCGGAAAGGATACTATTAAGCCTACTATAAAAGACAAAGTAAGATGTCATTACCATGGCACTTTAATTGACGGAACTGTATTTGATAGTTCTGTTCAAAGAGGAGAGCCTATTACCTTCCCTTTAAATGGGGTTATTAAAGGATGGCAAGAGTCATTACCCTTAATGTCAATTGGAAGTAAGTGGAGATTATATATCCCTGCTGAATTAGGCTATGGCGATCGTCAAGCAGGTCCTATGATTGGCCCAGGCTCTACTTTAATTTTTGAAGTAGAATTATTAGGCATCGAATAAGCTTTCAAAAAGTTTTTAAGAATAGGGACTTAATAGTAAATCATATACTTATTAAGTCCCTATTTATAATTAAGATAAATATGCATCCTATGAAAAAATATCTATTCGCCTTCGTTTTCTCTCTAGTCTTGTTTGCCTGTTCTCCGAACAATGTAACTATTGACGCCTCTGTTGTAAAAATGATGGATAGTGCAGGTGTGGTGGGTAGCTTTGCTTTATTGGAAAATGGTACGGGTAAATTTACCATTGCTAATTTATCTCATTATAAAGACTCTGCTTCTTCTCCATTAAGTAGTTTTTTCATT
>CAITGN010000436.1:0-1922 GCA_903891965.1 uncultured Bacteroidota bacterium | reverse complement strand
TCTGGTTACTAATTGAATTAACTTAATAAGTTACTCATATAAGAGTCCCGCCCGAGCAATCGGAGCGGGACTCTTTTTTTTGCCCATACCCCCTCAAAAACGATTTCTTTAGTATCTTTATTTACCTATAAAAAACCAATATTTACGAGGGTATTTAACCTAATTTAAAACTAAATTTAATGTTGCGAAGGAATTACTTTTTTGGTCTATGCCTATTTGTGTTAAGCGCTTGTTCTATTAAAAAACCATTATTTGAATTAGTAAAATCCGAGAATTCTGGGGTACATTTTAACAATGAAATTATCGAGAACGATTCACTGAATGTGTTGGATATTTCTAATATTTATAATGGGGGTGGTGTAGGGGTGGGTGATTTTAATAAAGATGGCTTATCCGATATTTATTTTACGGGTAATAAAGTGTCCAATAAATTATACCTCAATAAAGGGGATATGCAGTTTAATGATATCACTGTGAAGGCGGGTGTAACAGGGGAAGGCAGATGGAGCAGGGGCGTGTCTGTAGTGGATATAAATAACGATGGCTGGCCCGATATATATGTATGTGTTACTTTAGATAAAGACGCGAACAAGCGAAAAAACCTATTGTATATTAATAAGGGCCTTGATAAAACAGGGGTGCCTCAATTTAAAGAAGAAGCGGCTGCTTATGGACTTGCCGATACTTCTTTCTCCACCATGGCTAGTTTTTTTGATTATGACAAAGACGGAGACTTAGATATGTTTTTAGTGGTGAATGAAATAAAAGACCCACATACGCCCAATGTATTTCATCCCAAGGATCAAGACCCAGCTTATTTTAGTTCCAGTAAATTATTTCAAAACAATTACGATTCTGCATTACATCATCCAGTGTATACCGATGTATCTGCCAAGGCAGGTATTCTAAGAGAAGGCTATGGTCATAGTGTGGTAGTGACCGATATTAATAAAGATAGTTGGCCCGATATATTTGTAACCAATGATTATTTACCCAACGATTATTTATGGATTAATAACCATGACGGTACTTTCACCGACCAGTTGTCGGTTTATTTTAAACATAGTTCTGTGAATTCAATGGGCGTGGATGTAGCCGATATTAATAACGATGGATTATTAGATTTTTGCACTTTGGATATGAATCCAAGAGACAACTACCGTAAAAAAATGATGATGAATCCCAATAGCTATCAAACTTTTCAGAATAGCGATTTGTATGGATACAATTATCAGTATGTAAGAAATACTTTGCAAATTAACCAAGGGCCTCGTGTGAATAAAAACGATTCTATTGGAGCACCCATTTTTAGTGAGATTGCCTTTTTATCCGGCATTGCTGAAACCGATTGGAGTTGGACCCCTTTGTTAGTAGACTTTGATAATGATGGCCACCGCGATTTAATTGTGACTAATGGTTTTCCTAAGGATGTTACCGACCATGACTTTATAACATTTCGTAATAAGGCTTATAGCTTTGCATCCAAGGAACAACTATTAGTAGAAATTCCGGAAGTTAAAATTCATAATTATGCATTTAAAAACAATGCCGATTTAACCTTCACAGATGTCTCAGCCGATTGGGGTTTAAAAATGCCTACATTTTCTAATGGCGCTGCCTATGCCGACTTAGACAATGATGGAGACTTAGATTTAATTGTAAATAATATTAACGACGAAGCTTCTATCTATCAAAATAAAGAAAGACAAATCAATAAAGAAACAAGCCATTTTTTACAAGTAGCATTAGAGGGAGATGCTTTAAATAAAAATGGTTTAGGTGCCTTTATTACCATTTTTTATGACAAGGGTCAAAAACAGGTTTGGGAAAACACACCCTATAGAGGTTATTTATCAACGGTGCAAAATATTGCACAATTTGGTTTAGGGAAAGTAAATAAAATTGATTCTATTGAAGTGCAG
>CAITGN010000435.1:0-6893 GCA_903891965.1 uncultured Bacteroidota bacterium | reverse complement strand
ATGCCTTTGAAAGATTTATTAGATCCTCAAGGAAAGGCAGTTTTAGGTGGCCTACACAATTTAGGTATGACAGGTGTAAAAGATGTTAGAGTAGGGAAAAATATTACATTACAAATTGATGCAGCCAACGAAGCAGCTGCTAGAGAAATAGCAGAGACTGCTAGTAAGCAATTATTAGCCAATGCAGTAATGGAATACTTTGAGATTGAATTTGTGAAGTAGAACTAGCTATTAATTATTTTTAATTATTTCCATGTTATATATTGTTCCCACACCCATTGGAAATTTAAAGGATTTTACTTTCAGGGCCATTGAAGTGCTACAAGAAGTAGATTTTATTTTATGTGAAGACACACGTACTTCTTCTAAGTTATTACAGCATTATAAAATTCATAAACCACTTACGCCTTATCATCAACATAATGAGCATAAAGTGGTGGATCATTTAGTGCAACAATTACAAGCTGGAAAAAATATAGCTTTAATTACCGATGCAGGAACACCCGGTATCTCCGATCCTGCCTTTTTATTAGTGCGTGCTTGTAAGGCAGCTGGAGTAGCCATTACAAGTTTACCAGGCGCTACTGCCTTTGTACCAGCACTGGTGAATAGTGGACTACCTGCCACTCGTTTTATATTCGAAGGTTTTATTCCCTTAAAAAAAGGTAGAAAAACTTTAATGGAATCCTTAGCGGGCGAAGAGCGAACCATGATTTTTTATGAAAGCCCCATGCGCTTGGTTAAAACATTAGAATTATTCGCCACCCATTTTGGTGCCGACAGACAAGCCTCTGTAAGTAGAGAACTTACCAAAATATACGAAGAAAACATCTCCGACACTTTAGCCAACTTAATTTTACACTTCTCTTCCAAGCAAGTGAAAGGGGAGATTGTGATTGTGGTAGATGGAAAGCATTAGCAAATGGCTGTTTAGCTTTACAATGAATCATGCCTTAAGATTATTGCTCTTTATTTCTTCATATTTATATCCCCGTACATATATTTAATTAGACTTTTTCTAATTAATGAATTAAATTAGCTTCTTAATTCAGTCCTATGAAAAAGAAGTCAATTCTATCTATTCTTGTATTAATTCTTTTTGCAAGTATCTCTAATGCCCAAGCCGATCGTTGGCAACAACGTATCGACTATAAAATTAAAGCAGCGCTTGACGTTACTAATAATATTATAAAAGGAACCGAAGACTTAGTATATACCAACAATTCACCCGATACTTTACGCAAGGTTTATTTCCATATGTATTGGAATGCTTTTGCACCAAATTCTTCCATGGACATTCGTAGTAGAGAACTAGGAAAAAATTTGTTAAACTTTAAACGTGGTTCTATTACTGCCTCTAATGCAACCATGTTAGGGCAAGAAGCTACACAAGATTGGGATAGAAGGGTAAAGGACCGTATTCAAAAATTATCACCTACTGAAATTGGCTATCAAAAAATAAGTCAAATTTTAATCAATCGTAAGGCACAAAAATTAATCGAGCACGAAACTATTTTAGAAGTGCAATTAACACAAGCCATTGCGCCGAAAACTTCTATAAAAATATCTTTGCAATTTGAAGCGCAAGTGCCTGTGCAAATTAGACGCTCTGGTCGTGACAATGCAGAAGGGGTTCGTTATTCAATGAGTCAGTGGTATCCTAAGATGGTGGAATATGATTACCAAGGTTGGAATACCAATGCTTATATAGCGCGTGAATTTTATGGCGTATGGGGTAATTATGATGTGAGTTTATCCTTAGACAAATCTTATATGGTAGCAGCTACAGGTGTTTTACAAAACCCTAATGCTATAGCCGATAAATTCGGCAATCTTACTTGGAACTTTAAAGGGAATAATATTCATGATTTTATGTGGGCTGCAGATAATCATTATAAACATTTATCTAAAGAAGTACGCAAGGGCTTAACCTTCCATGTATATTTTAAAGATAAAGATGCTTCTTCTGATAGCGCCTGGGCCAATGTTTTATGGGCAGCAGAAAAAGCATTGCCTTACATGGAGAAAAAATTCGGACCTTATCCTTATCCTGTTTACTCTTTTGTACAAGGAGGGGATGGAGGTATGGAATATGGAATGGGTACTTTATTAAAAGGTCCTGGTCTTGGAACAGTATTTCATGAGTGGATGCATAGTTGGTATCAACATATTTTAGGCACCAATGAAAGTTTATTCCCTTGGATGGATGAAGGCTTTACTTCTTATGCAGAAGATGATATCTCTTTTTGGTACAATAATAATTATGCCTTACAGTCTCCTTATATAAATGAAAAAGAAAAAGCGAGATTAAAAGCGGAGATAGATAATGCAAAGACACAACTACCCGCCATACAATTTGGTAATTATGCAGGTTATTTAACCTTGGCCAAAAGTGGTATTGAAGAACCTATGAGTACACATTCCGATCATTATAATTACAACTATTCTTATAGCAGTGCCGCTTATTCAAAAGGGGCTACCTTCTTAGGTTTATTAGGCTATGTAGTAAGTGATTCAGTAAGAGATGCTATTTTAATTAACTACTACAATACTTGGAAGTTCAAACATCCTAATGCCAACGATTTTACAAGGGTGGCAGAAAAAACAAGTGGCTTACAATTGCAGTGGTTAAAAGAATATTGGATGAACTCTACAAAAACCATCGATTATGGTTTAAATAATATTGAAGTAAGTGCGAATAACGCAAACGCTATTATAAGTATTCAACGTAATGGTAAATTCCCTATGCCTATTGAAGTACTTGTTACTTATAAGGACGGCAGTACTGAATTACATTATATCCCCTTGGATTTAATGTTAGGAGCCAAGCCAGCAGAGGGTAGTGTTAAAAGAATAGTGCATACAGAGTGGCAATGGGTTGCCCCTAGCTATACTTTTGAAACCAGCAAACCGCTGTCTGCATTAAAATCAATTGAAATTGATCCAAGCCAACGCATGCCTGATATTAATAGAAGTAATAATAAATTAGAGATACCTAATTAGTATATCGGAATTAAATTGAAAGCCTTAATTATTTCATCGAACGAACTTTCGAGCACGCGCAGAGAGAGTGAGAGGGAATAATTAAGGCTTCTTCACTTGTATAATAAACTTCTCTTCAAAATAAGCTTCTTGAAAAATGTCATGAATTGACATCATTTTAGGACGCAGGCCACTTTCAAATATTTCTTGGTGCAAATCCCCGCCTTTTAAACAAATTAATGAATTAGGTTGGTCTTGTTTTTTTTGTAAAATAGGACCGGCCCATCTCCATAAATCTTTTAAGGGAGCCACAGCGCGGCTTATGGCGTAATCGAATTTCTTATTCTTTATTTCTTCTACGCGTGTATGTTTAGTGGTAATATTTTTAATACCTACCATTTCACAAACGGCGTCTACTACTTTTAATTTTTTGGCAATACTATCTACCGCTAAAAATTGTACTTCTGGAAAAAATATGGCAAGAGGTACGCAAGGGAAACCACCACCACATCCAATATCAATTACCTGTGTGCCTTTATCCCATTCAGCCATAGCAGCAATACTTAATGAATGTAAAATATGATGCAGGTAAATATGATCAATGTCTTTTCTAGAGATCACATTAATCTGACTGTTCCACTCTTTGTAAGCAGGCTCAAGTGCTTCAAGCTGACTTAATTGCTTGGGAGTGAAATCGGCAAAGTACTTGGTAATTAATTCCAATTTTTCTGTGGGGCTTTCCATACACTAGGCAAGGTAAATAAATAATAGAAGATAGACCAGAAATCAAATAAAATAAACCAAGGCCATAGGTCTAGCTCGTTTAGCTTTTTCATTGTACTTCTTAATATAGTTCCTTGTACCAGCATTCTAATACTCCATAAGGAAGCTAAGAGTAGGTATTCTTTGGTTAGTATTAAAGCAGTAATTAAAATAGGGTATACTAAAAACTGACTAATGGCATAAAAGGCAAGTAGGGTTGCATGAGAGAGTTTATAATACTTACTGGTGGTATAATGTCTATACTTTTGATTCATCCAATCGTGTAAGCTTGTCTTTGGTTCACTTAAAGTATGCGCGTCTTTATCAATAACAATGGCAGTATTATGTTTATTAGCTACTTGATTAATAAATAAATCGTCATCGCCACTAGGCATTTGATTGATAGAAGAGAATCCTTTATTGCGAATAAACACATCTTTTTTATAAGATAAATTTCTTCCTACACCCATATAAGGAAGGCCTGCTAAAGCGTAAGAAAAATATTGCAAGGCCGTTTGAAAAGTTTCAAAACGTATAAGTTTATTAATTAAGCCTGGTTTCTTTTTATAAGCACCATAGCCAAGTACAATTTCAATACCCTCGTCATAACCATCTTGCATAAGACGCATCCAATGCTCACTTGCAGGAACGCAGTCGGCATCTGTCAATAATAAAGTTTCATTTTTAGCTGACTTAATACCAATAGACAAAGGAAATTTTTTCCCGTTAATCATTTTAGCTTCTTGAGAAAGTAAAACCGGGTTTAAATTCTTAAATGATTTTTTAAACTCTTCTAATAAATATTTTGTTTCATCTTCTGAATTATCATTTACCAAAACCACTTCATGGGTGGTGTTATACTGCTGTACTAAAACACCTGGTAAATTATTGGCTAAATTTTCTGCTTCATCTCTTGCGCAAATCACCACGGAAATAGGATGTTCCATATGGGTTGACTTTTCAGGCTTCTTATAAATAGCAAGACGAAGAAAAAAATATAGATAATAAAACAGCTGAATGGCAATAATGCCTATAAAACTGCCTATCAATATGTTTGATAGTGGTAGGTTAGTTAACATGATACAAAAGTATAGCATGCACCTTCAACTACTTCAGTCGGAGATTGAATGTGGAAAAATAGCCCATTTGACCTTACCTTTGCGCCATGGCGGCACTACAATTTAACTTAGCATATCAAAGCAAAACAGGGGCATCCAGGGCAGGTACTATTACCACCGACCATGGTGAGATTCAGACCCCTATATTCATGCCTGTGGGAACCATTGGTTCTGTAAAGGCAGTTACTCAACAGCAACTCAAAAACGATATTCGTGCACAAATAATTTTAGGCAATACTTATCATCTTTATTTACGTCCGGGAACAGAAGTAATGGAGGCTGCTGGGGGTTTACACCGTTTTATGGGTTGGGACCGACCTATCTTAACCGATAGTGGTGGCTACCAAGTTTTTTCTTTAGCATCGAATAGAAAAATTAAACCAGAGGGTGTTTTATTTCAATCGCATATTGATGGCAGCAAGCATTTATTTAGTCCTGAAAAAGTAATGGATATTCAAAGAAGTATTGGTGCAGATATTATTATGGCTTTTGATGAATGCCCGCCTTATCCTAGTGAGTATGAATATGTGCAAAAGAGTATGAATCTTACCCATTTGTGGTTGGATAAATGCTTTAATAGATTAGCAGAAACGCCCGATTTATATGGTCATACGCAAAATCTATTCCCTATTGTACAAGGAGGTACTTATGCCGATTTAAGAAAAGCATCTTGCGAATATATTAGTTCAAAAAATGCAGTGGGTAATGCTATTGGTGGCTTAAGTGTAGGAGAGTCTGAACAAGAATTATATGATTTCACACAATTATGTTGTGAAAATTTACCAGTGAATAAACCAAGGTATTTAATGGGTGTAGGCACGCCTTGGAATATTTTAGAAGCCATTGATTTAGGAGTGGATATGTTTGACTGTGTGATGCCTACTCGCAATGGTCGTAACGGAATGGTATTTACTTCTCAAGGCGTTATTAATATTAAGAACAAACAGTGGGCCAGCGATTTTTCCCCATTGGATCCGGGTATACCTAATGAAATGAGTCAATATTATACGAAGGCGTACATGCGCCATTTATTTATGGCAGATGAAATATTAGGTTTACAATTAGCGAGTATTCAGAACCTATCTTTTTATCTTTGGTTAGTAGGGCAGGCAAGAGAACATATCATTGCAGGCGATTATTCAAGTTGGAAAAAAACAATGGTGGCTCAAATTAGTAAAAGATTATAAAGCGTTTTATCAAGATTATAAAAAAGCAATTAATAAGATCATTTGAAAAAATTAGATTGGTACATATTAAATAAGTTTTTAAAAGTATTTTTCTTTTCTATCTTTTTATTTGCTGTCATAGCAGTAGTTATAGATGGAAGTGAAAAGACAGATGATTTTGTGCGCTCTGGTTTTTCTGCAGGAGAAATTTTCACGCATTACTATATTGGGTTCATTCCACATATTATAGCACTACTTTTCCCTTTATTCGTTTTTATAGCCGTTATATTTTTTACTTCAAAAATGGCAGGGCAAACTGAAATCATTGCCATACTTGCTAGCGGTACATCTTATAATAGATGGTTAAGACCTTATTGGATAGGAGGTGCTTTTCTAGGTTTATTTTTATGGATATCTAATTTATATTTTATTCCTAAAGCCAATATTGTCAGAGGAAGTTTCGAAGCGGCCTATGTAGACACCCATTCTAGTTACAATGCCTTAATTCAAAGTTCCACCGATATTTATTTTAAAGTAGACTCTTTTACTTATGCGGGTATTTACGGATATGATACAGCTGCTAAAAGAGGAAATAATTTTTTCATTTATAAAGTAGAAGGAGATAAAGTAAATTATAATTTAAGAGCAGAGACAATTTTATGGGATACGACCGTAAAACAATGGGCATTATCTGAAGTGATTGAAAGAAGTGTTTTTAATAATAGAGAACAGTTAAACTACATATCCTCCACGCATAAAAAATTTGGTTTTCTTCCCATTGATTTAGAAAAAGACAAATACACCAAGGATAAGTTAACCACCCCTCAATTAATCAAGCAAATTAAATTAGAAGAAATTAGAGGGT
>CAITGN010000434.1:0-6240 GCA_903891965.1 uncultured Bacteroidota bacterium | reverse complement strand
GATGTTTTTTCAAAAATTCAGCAGTCCACTTTTCAAATTGTTGCATTTGTTCCCACTCTTTACTATTGACTACATAATCCATGGCTTCTTTTTCATTGGCAGCCTTGGTTAAACGATCATTTAAAAGTTCTCTTTTTAATTGATAGTTGGTAAAAATAGCACGCATTAATAATTTCTCAGCTACTTCATACTCTATCTCATCTTCTTTATCCTGATAACTAGCAAATTGATTTTCTACCGCTCTAGTTTTTATCCACTGCATTGTTTTTCCCACCATCTCATCATAAGACTTATTTATCAAATTTGAAGGACGACCAACATCAAGAAGGCCATTATGTTTATGAATAGAGGTATATATATGTATTGGCTTTTTTAACTCAACACTGTGAGGATTTATCTCAATGCTACTAGGAAGTTTTATGTACACGAAAGAGACCTTTGGCAGTACCTTGTTCTCCAACTTAGTTTGGGTATTGCTAAATGGAATAAAAAATAATAAGCAAGCTATGAATGAAGCCAAGATAAGTTGTGCAGAATGAATAAAATTGAATCGATTAGTTTTTGTTAAAGTTTTTACCCTGTATAAAAGTTCATTAGGCATGTTTAATATACCCATTGACCAGCTATTTTGAATAGGAGCCTTCTTATGCGCAATTCCTGTAGCTATTTTATAAATCGCATTTAAATAATCTAGCTTTTCAATGCTTGCCTTCATTACAAAGTTATCACAGTCTATTTCTCTTTGAAGACTTATTTCTTTATTCAATAAATAGGAGAAGGGATTAAAGAAAAGTATTACTTGAACAAGACTAGTTATTATATTAATAAGATAGTCGTTTCTAAGTATATGTGCCCACTCATGTAAAATAATACTCTCTATTTCTTTCACTGTTAATTGATTCACCAGGGCAATAGGCAATAGTATAATGGGATCTATCCAGCCAAAGCTAATAGGAGAGTCTATTGTAGGGGAAATACCAATTTTTACTTTTTTACCTTTTGCCTCATGAGGCAAACTATAAATGAAAGAAGAATACTTAGATGATTCAGAAAAATTCGAAGTTTTTAGTAAAGCAGTTAATTGAAAAAATTGTATTGCTGTTTTAATAATTAACCCAGCTAATACTATACAATAAACAAGCCCTATAATTGAAAGCCAACCAATAGGAGCCTTAAGTGCCTGCATCATTAAAGAAGATATCCCCTCATTCAACAGATTAAAACTATCACTTACGAATGACAGTCCCCATTGAGGATAAAATAGTAAAGCTAAAAATTGAACCAAGCCCAAGCATTGAAAAATACTTGCCATGCTAAATAAATGCGCCGCTTTAATTGAAAGTATTTCTTTTTCCTGTAATGTTTTAAGCAGCTGGTATACCAAAAATAATATAGCACTAAAGCCTATATTATTGATTATTGCAAATGGTATATTGGTTAAAACTGACATTACTATTTATAAATATTATTTACGCTCTAGTTTTTGAATCATGGATTTAATTTCAGCTAAATCACTATCCGATGGTTTTTGTCTACCTAAAGCTTGTAGCACTAATTGAGAAGTGCTACCACTAAATAAGGTTTGAATCATTTTGCCTACAAACTGCTCCTGTGCTTTTTCTCTTGTTAAAGTAGGGGTATAAATATGCGTTTTAGAGCTAACATTTCTAATGACTAAGCCTTTCTCGTTCATAATTTGCATAAGTTTAAGGGTAGTGGTATAGCCCACCTCCTTTGTTTTTTGCACTACTTCATGTACTTCTCTTACAGTGGCGCTGTCTTTTTCCCATAAAATACTAAGGATATCTAATTCACTTTCTGTAGGTCTAATAGTCTTATTCATAATGATACGATTGTATTCGTAAGCAATCTACGAAATTATAGGAACTTACAAAAAAATCCCCCCGAAAATATCGGAGGGATTTTGTTAATTTTTTATAAAAACTGGCTCAGTTAAATGAGCTATAACTAATAACCAATAAGTTAAATAAACAACTAGTCTTTCTTAAGGTAAGAAGAGAATTTAGCATTCTGCTCCTCTGTTAAGGCCTTGCCATTTACAGTAATCTTACCATTGTTAATTTGAATCTTAACATTATCAATAGGAGCTATACCTTCTTCTTGTAAAGCCTGTAATAATGTTTTAGTATTCGCAGTAATAGTTACCGTTTTTGCTGTATCGTTTACAATCTTAGCACCCATTGCAGTATCTGTATTAATTACAGAAATTTCAACAGTTTGAGATTTAGTTGTAACAGCAGCATCGGTCTTATGCATACTCGCTAAAGTAGGTGCAATAACTAATGATACAATTGACATTAATTTAATTAAGATATTCATAGAAGGACCAGATGTATCTTTAAAAGGATCACCCACCGTATCTCCTGTTACAGAAGCCTTATGTGGTTCAGATTTTTTATAGAACATCTCACCATTTATTTCAACACCTTTCTCAAAAGATTTTTTAGCATTATCCCAAGCACCACCTGCATTGTTTTGGAATATACCCATTAACACACCACTTACAGTAGCACCTGCTAAAAAACCACCTAAGGCTTCAGGGCCCATTGTAAATCCAATTAAAATAGGAGAGATGATAGTGATAGCACCTGGTAACATCATTTTCTTTAAAGAAGCTTCTGTTGAGATAGCTACACATTTTTCATATTCAGGCTTACCAGTACCTTCCATAATTCCAGGAATAGTACGGAACTGACGACGAACCTCTTCTACCATGGCCATTGCCGCTTCACCCACCGCGCGAATAGCTAATGAAGAAAATATAAATGGAATCATTCCACCTACAAATAATGCAGCTAATACATCTGCTTTATAAATATCAATATGTTGATTATTTGGCATGGCCACACCTACGAAGGCAGCAAACAATGCTAATGAAGTTAAGGCAGCAGAAGCAATCGCAAAACCTTTACCGCTTGCAGCTGTAGTGTTACCCACCGCATCTAAAATATCTGTTTTCTCACGCACTTCAGCAGGTAGTTCACTCATCTCCGCAATACCACCCGCATTATCTGCGATAGGACCAAAGGCATCAATAGCTAATTGCATAGCTGTTGTAGCCATCATACCTGCAGCAGCAATGGCTACTCCATATAAACCTGCGCAATAAGAAGCTCCGAATATACCTGCAGCTAAAACAATAATAGGCATGAAAGTAGATTCCATACCAATTGCTAAACCACCAATAATATTTGTTGCGTGTCCTGTACTTGATTGTTTAATAATACTCATTACTGGACGCTTACCCATTGCAGTATAATATTCAGTAATAATACTCATTAAAGTACCTACTATTAAACCAACTGCGATAGCACCAATTACACCATTTCTTGTAAACGTAATACCACGTAATTCCATTGTTTCAGGAAGTATATAGCCTACTAAAAAATAACAAGCAATAGCTGTTAAAATCATAGAACCATAGTTACCCATGTTCAATGCTTTTTGAACAGTAGCTGTATTTAAACCAGCGTTCTCACTTATTCTTACAAATAAAGTTCCAATGATCGATAATAATATACCTACACCTGCAATCATCATTGGTAATAAAATAGGAGATAAGCCATCAAAGGCATCTACTAATTTTCCACCACCTACTGCAGTTACTTCTTGTCCCAATACCATGGTAGCTAAAACGGTAGCCACATAAGAACCAAATAAATCGGCACCCATACCAGCCACATCACCCACATTATCCCCTACGTTATCAGCAATGGTTGCAGGGTTACGAGGATCATCTTCAGGAATACCTGCTTCTACTTTACCTACTAAGTCAGCGCCTACATCGGCAGCCTTTGTATAAATACCACCGCCTACACGTGCAAACAATGCAATCGATTCAGCGCCTAAAGAAAATCCAGTTAATACTTCAATGGTTCTTAGCATTTCAGAAGGATCACCATTTACAAAGAACATTTGTTTTAGTACTAAGAACAAACCACCTAATCCTAATACTGCTAATCCAGATACGCCTAAGCCCATCACAGATCCGCCCGTAAAAGATACTTTTAATGCTTGCGCTAAACTTGTTTTAGCTGCTTGAGCAGTTCTTACGTTTGCTTTGGTAGCTACTTTCATTCCAATATAACCAGCCGTTGCACTAAATACAGCACCAATTACAAATGAGATAGCAATACTCCAGTGACTTTCTGCATTTTTAGTAGCCATAAACCCTAATAATAGGGCCACAATTACCACAAAATAGCCTAGGATTTTCCACTCCGCTTTTAAGAAAGCCATTGCACCTTCAGCGATGTAAGTGCTAATTTCTTTCATACGGTCATTACCTGCGTCTTGTTTAGATACCCAATTGAATTTCAAGAGTGTATACAATAAACCCACAATACCCATTGCCGGAACGGCATAAAATAGAAGATCTTTCATAGCAATACTTATTCTTTTGTTTTCTGTTTAGATTCGTTTAAGGTCTGCAAAAATAGGGGGTAAAAGTCAAAAAAGGGCAAAAAAGGGCAACTTTACTCCACCAAGGCGGTGGTATCTACCTTACCTGTAAAAACAGAGGCAATTTCCTTGCCTTTATAGATGGATTTATTGAACTTATTGCCCAAAATAATGATGGTCGCCGATTCATTAATTAAGCGGGTAAAGACAGTATTATTACCATGCCACCATCCATTATGATAAACCAGTCTTTCTTCATTAGGTTTCGCCAAAATACGCCAGCCTAAACCATAGTTATGATAGTACTTATTAATAGGACTTTGAGGTTGATAGGCCATTTCTAAAGTAGCCGCTTTTAAATATGTACCTTCTGTTAAGGCATTATCCCATAAATACATATCTCTTGCGGTACTATACACATTTTTATCGCCATAAATGCAATCGTACTTTTCAATTTTATAAGGAACCATACGCGCATTATAAGAAGGCGTATACTTATCAATACTCTTGGCACTAAACACAAAAGTGTTTTCCATTTTCAATGGCTTAAAAATAGTTTCAGCCATATAAGTAGGGAAGTCTTGACCTGTAATTTTTTCAATAATCAGGGCTAATACAACAAAGTTGGTATTGCAATATTTAAATACTCTATTAGGCATAGCAGCTGGTGCTGGTCGCTTTGTCACCATATAGTCTAGCACATCTTGATTATTATACAAGCCTTGCCTGAATGGAGTTTCAGCCTTTATTAATTTTAATTTCTTCACCCAACGGCCTCTTCTATTTCTCACTTTAACAGTAGTATACTTATTAGATTCCATAAAATAAGTATAATCGGGTAGACCACTTCTATGAGAAAGTAATTGTTCTATAGTAACACTAGCATAAGGAAAGTTAGAAATGTATTTAGTAACTGGAGCTTTAAGATCCAATTTATCTTGCTCCCATAATTTAAGGGCAGCCATTCCAGTAAATGTTTTAGAAATGGAAGCTAAATGAATAGGGGTTTCAGGAACTATCGCTGTTTTATCAGAAAAATTTGAATACCCTTTATAATCTTCAAAAATGACTTCCCCGTTTTTAGCAATTAAGATCTCACCGCTAAATCCTTTATTACCCAATAGGGTTTCATATTTAGCCTTTACCTCAGCTATTAAACGCTCTTTTTCATCATTGCTAAGAATAGAAGTTTGTGTAATATCTAAAAAACGAGGGCCTTGACCAGTGCCACAGGCAATGCTTAAAAAGAAAAATCCAAGTAAAAGGGTGAATCGAATGAACATCTGTTAGTTTTATAAGATAGCTATTTCCATAATAGCTACAAAAATAACGCTAGAATTACATAATTTATTGTTAATGAATACTAAACAGTTAATTTTTTTTAACTTTGTGCCATGAGTAATTTTGATGCCACCAGCTATCCTAAGGATAAAATTAAGGTCTTATTCCTTGAAAATATAAGTGATAAGGCCGTTCAATATTTTAAAGACCAAGGATATACCGATGTTAAAAAGGTATCTGGGGCCTTGAGTGAGGAGGAATTAATCAAGATTATTAAGGACGTACACATTTTGGGCATTCGTTCAAAAACATTTATTTCTAAAAAGGTATTAGACAGCGCAAAGAAATTACAAGCTATTGGTTGTTTTTGTATTGGTATTAATCAAGTGGATTTAAAAGCTTGTAAGCAAAAAGGGGTAGCCGTTTTCAATGCACCTTACAGTAATACAAGATCTGTAGCTGAATTAGTCATTGGTGCATCTATTATGCTTATTCGTAAAATTATAGATAAAAATACTGCAGCACATAAAGGCATTT
>CAITGN010000433.1:0-1812 GCA_903891965.1 uncultured Bacteroidota bacterium | reverse complement strand
GCCCGTTCTAATGGCATTGAAAAATACAATCATGTGGTCTAATCTATCATCATAATTATTAGGGGCTTCAAATTTAGCTTCCTTATTAATATCATAGCCGCCCTCTGTATCATTACCATATTCAGACGCATACCATTTTTTAAAATCTTCTTTTTGTTTATTAGAAAAACTATCAAAAGAATCGTAGCCGCCATAACCAGGTACAGCGCGTCTTTTCAGTGTTTTTACTACTAAGCCATTGCCAAATGATTCTATCACACCCTCTGTTCCAATTAATTTAATACCAAAGGGTCCCTTACCTTCACCATCGGTTAAGTTAACTCTTGTCACCACATGAAATGCATTATGTTTCTCAGTGGTTTTATAATTCATCACTGCATTAATAATATCAAAAGAGTCTCTTCCATCTTTCCATAATTTTAAATCGGCAATACTCATAATTTTTTCAGGACCTACTGCGCCCGTTACGGTATGTATACCTGTTAGTAAATGCACAATTAAATCTCCAGCAGCACCTGTTCCATATGCACCATAATTACGCCATCTGAAAAAACGCTTTGCTTCAAAAGGAACTTTAGGAGCAGTACCTAAGAAAGTATCAAAGTCAATGGTTTCAGCAGATGCGTCGGTGGGAATAGAATAATTCCAAGCACCTCTTGCATCGGAGCGGTCACAAAAAGATTCCACCATGGTTAAATCGCCAATGGTTCCTGCTGCTAATAATCGCTTTGCTTCTAATATGCCTACTGAACTAGCCATTTGACTTCCTACTTGAAACACTTTGCCCGTTTCTTTCTGTGCATTAATGACGCCCCAACCTTGTTCAATTTTTTGAACCATTGGTTTTTCGCAATACACATGTTTGCCTGCGCGCATAGCATCGATAGATATTTTTTGATGCCAATGATCGGGGGTACATATTAAAACAGCATCTACATCTTTACGTGCTATTAATTCTCTATAATCTTGTGTTGTAAAAATTTGATTGCCCCAGGTTTCTTTAGCGCCTTCTAAACGGCCTTTATATAAATCACAAACAGCTACTAATTCCACACCCGGCACTTTTAAAGCAGTATCGGTATCATAATGTCCAATAATACCAGAACCTATTAAACCAATTCTAATTTTATCGTTGGCACTTACCTTAATTTTTGAATTTAGTATAGAAGCGCTTGATGAAGCGCTTGTTGTGTTGGCACTTGCGCTAGCAGCATTTCCTACAGCCAATAATGCCATAGAGCCCCCAATATTTTTAATAAAATTTCTACGATTATTACTCATGATTTTATGGTTTTAAGTGTTTATGGAATCTCTATCGTAAATCTATTAATAATATTTTGAATTTTGAAGGAATTTTATTGCCCATTATATAAGCGGTTTATTGCCCTTGAGCGTCTAATCAACGAATGAAACCAATAATTGACAAGCATTTGGTTATCTTTGTGACATTACAAGCAAATGCACAACAAGCAAATACATTAGAAGCAACTTACTAGTATATGAAAAGCAACCTTATTAAATTATCTTTTTTACTTTCATTCTTTATTTCCCTAAACACAACTGCTCAGGATAGTACCCTAGGCCATCAATCAAACCATCAAAAAAATATTTTTACTTTAGGATTGTACAAGCAACCAGGCTTAGATTCCATGGTAGACTTTGTAGATGGATTATACCGCGTTTTAAAAGTAAATAAAATACGCAGTCAAGATGAAAAGCAAAATAAAACCTTACTTACATTTATTCCTGCAGTGGAGTATAGTTTAGCCACTGGTTTTGCAAGTTCTATTAATGCAAACTTTATTTTACCTG
>CAITGN010000432.1:0-3955 GCA_903891965.1 uncultured Bacteroidota bacterium | reverse complement strand
TCATAGGTTTGACGCCATAAATAAGTATTATTCTTATAGGTAGAGCCCGTGGCGATAGTAGTATTAAAAGGATTTCTGAACGAAGCTCCACTAACACCTAACCTAGTTTCTAATTCATAAGGATTATTTAAAGAAAGACTATCTAATAAAGCAGCTTTCACGAGTCCTCCATTTTCAGAAGAGGCCGCTTTATTGGCAAGCATTACAAAGTAGGACTCATATCTTTTTCTTTTCGATTGAAAATGCGCAGTAATACGCATATTATTCAAGTTCGCATTTTGGTTTTTTACATTCCCAGGAGAATTACTAAATCTGTAATCAAATGAAAAATTTAATTGCTGTGTTTTATTTTGGGTATGCTTTACTTCAATCAATTGCTCTCCTTTACCACCTAGTAAATAACCCAATTCTGTATAAGGTCTTGTGGTTTGATAAAAAGGAGTGGCCGCTAATGTATAAGAATAAGCATCATAAGCATGAAAGCCTGCATCAAAGCCTCCCTTTTTTTGAGTTGAAAATAAGTAAGACTTAGTAGCTGTTCCTAAATTACCTAAGTTATAAGTAGTATAAGGCAAAGGATAGTGTACAAAAAAGTCGTTAATACTAGAATCTAATTTTCGAATATCATTGTTATTATACAACTTATAAAAAAGCGTAATTGAATCGGCATTCTGGTCTCTTTTTTGTAAGGAGTCGGTACTTTGACCATTTGTATTTCCCCTATTAATAGGTCTTAGTGCATTGCCAAAATTTTGCGCGCTTGCTTCTAATTGAAGCAAGATAAATAGAACTAAAAAAAATAAGATGCGCTTAAAAATGAACATGCGTAAAATTATATTAGGAAATTTGTTTTACTAAATCGCTAATAATTAAGGTTAACTTAGGTTCTGCTGCATTCGCCGCTTCTAAGACTTCTTCATGTGTAATGGTATTGTTGTCTTCTCTAATGCCTAAATCGGTGACTACACTTATAGCAAATACTTTCATACCACAATGCACAGCGGCAATATTTTCTTGAACAGTACTCATACCTACTACATCTCCCCCTACTGCTTTTATTAATTTATATTCGGCTCTTGTTTCAAATGTAGGACCAGTTACGCCCACATAAACACCCTCATGAACTTTTATTTGATGCTTACTCGCAATAGTTTTTGCTTTGTCAATAAAATCTAAAGCATAGGGCTCACTCATATCTGGAAAACGCGTCCCTAATGCCGATTCATTTTTGCCAATTAAAGGATTTATAGAGAATAAACTTATATGATCCTTTATGATCATTAAATCTCCCACTTCATAATTTACATTCACACCACCTGCCGCATTGGATAAAATTAAATTTTCAACGCCTAATAATTTTAAAACGCGAACAGGATAAGCAACTTGTTCTGGAGAATAGCCTTCATAAAAATGAAAGCGTCCTTCCATTACCCATACTTTAACGCCATTCAAACTGCCTAAAATTAATCTTCCTTTATGGCCTTCAACAGTACTAATAGGAAAATGAGGTATTTCAGTGTATTGAATTTCAAAATCCACCTTAATTTGAGTGGCTAAATTTCCTAAGCCGCTACCTAATATTATTGCTGTTTGAGCAGTGTTGGTAATCTTAGATTGAATAAAAGCGGAAGTCTCCTGTAATTGAGCCATTAAGGGCGTCGTCATAGCACGTATAATTTAGCCACAAATATAACGACAGTAAGGGATTATAAGGCAAGATTCTAGGCCTTTGATGAGCTAGTATCATGTTTTAACACCCAATAGGCAACTATAGCACTTAAAAGCATAAAAAAGGCGCCTAATAAAAATGCAGCACCTGGAAAGTAGATATGACTAGGATCGTTTTTTATAGAGAAATAAGAAGTAAGGCCAATCATCATAGAGGGGCCCACTATAGAGGTTAAACTTTGTAATCCTGTTAATGAACCTTGTAATTCACCTTGTTGATTTTTGGGAACATGGCTAGATATTAATGCTTGCAAAGCAGGCCCTGAAATACCCCCTAAACAATAGGGCACTAAAAATAAAAACATCATCCAAGTTTGAGAGGCAAATGCAAATAAAACTAAGCCGATGGCATATAAACTTATCCCGTAATAAACACTTTTTTCATTCCCTAATTTAGGATTGATAAAGCGTATTAATACACCTTGCACTAGTCCTACCAATAAACCAATGATGCCTAATGAAATACCAATCATTTTTGGTGTCCAACCAAACTTGCTAATATTGGCAAAGCTCCAATTGCTTTGAACAGAATGAGAAGCTAGATATATGAACAACAAAGAAATAATTAATCCAAATACGGCAGGATACTTATTTAAATTTTTTAAAGAAGCAATAGGATTGGCTCTTTTAATATCAAAGGCTCTTCTATGTTCTTTGTCCAATGACTCTGGTAAAATAAAATAACCATACAAGGCATTTATTAAGGCTAAGCCTGCTGCTACTAGAAAAGGTATTCTAGGTCCTATCTCTCCCAATAAACCTCCTAACAAAGGACCAATAATAAATCCAATACCAAAGGCAGCTCCTATCATTCCAAAGTTTTTAGCGCGCGTTTTTTCATCACTAATATCGGCCATGTAAGCAGCTGCTGTGGTTATGCTTGCCCCTGTAATGCCTGCAATCATTCTTCCTACAAATAACCAACCAATAGTAGGCGCAAAAGCTAAAAAAATATAATCCAAACCAAAACCTAATAAAGAAAAAAGTAAAATAGGACGGCGTCCATAATGGTCACTTAAACTTCCTAAAATGGGTGCAAATATAAATTGCATGGCTGCATATATAAAGGTCAAATACATAGCTGGCTTTGAAATAGCGCTAATATCGGACCTGTCTGTAATATGCATTAAATGCTGTAGCAATTGAGGTACCACGGGAATAATAATACCCAAGCCTATGACATCTAGTAAAATGGTTGCAAAAATAAAACCTACCGCCGCTTGTTTAGTACTGGCCATGTTTGAAGAATAGTTGAGTAAATACTACCCTTCAAATATACATTTACTAAGCTATATTTCAAAACCGAGTCCCCAAAGACTACTCTTTGTTAATATCTAGTACTTATGCTTCATTTCTAAATACAATAACCCCATCAAAAATATCAATCAATACCTTCTTTGATTTATCTATCTCACCACTCAATATCTTCTTACTAAATTCATTTACCACCATTTTTTGAATTAACCTTTTTAAAGGTCTGGCGCCTAACTGCATATCAAAACCTTGGTCTGATAAATAATCCACTAAATAATCGCTGAAGGTTAATTCAATTCCATTCTCCGCCACTAAGGCTTTTAAATTATTCAATTGAATTTTTACAATCGCCGACATCTGTTTTTGTAGTAAAGGAGAGAACATAATAATCTCATCTACTCTATTTAAAAATTCAGGGCGAATAGTTTGCTTGAGCAGTGCCATTACTTCCACTTTCGACTGTTCAATTTTTTGTTCCAGATTTTTTTCCGTAACGCCTTCAAAGGCTTCTTGAATTAAATGACTACCCATATTACTGGTCATTATAATAATGGTATTTTTAAAATTCACAGTCCTTCCTTTGTTATCTGTCAAATGCCCATCGTCTAATACTTGTAATAAAATATTCCAAACATCGGGATGCGCTTTTTCAATCTCATCTAATAAAACTACACTATAAGGCTTGCGTCTTACCGACTCTGTTAATTGTCCGCCTTCGTCATAACCCACATAACCCGGAGGCGCTCCCACTAAACGAGACACTGCATGTTTTTCTTGGTATTCACTCATGTCAATACGCGTCATCATAGAGTCGTCATCAAATAAATAATTCGCTAAGGCCTTGGCAAGCTCTGTCTTACCCACACCGGTAGTACCTAAGAAAATGAAGCACCCACTAGGTTTTTTAGGATCTTGTAAACCCGCTCTACTTCTTCTAATAGCATCGGATACAGCATTAATGGCTTCTTCTTGT
>CAITGN010000431.1:0-5864 GCA_903891965.1 uncultured Bacteroidota bacterium | reverse complement strand
ATTAGACGAGACAGGGAAAATGTTGAGCTCACCAGGTCTAGCAAAATTAATACAACAGAAAGCCAATCAAAGTGCACAAAAAATTGTGTTTTTAATTGGGGGTGCTTATGGCGTAGAGGAAGAAATAAAAAAGCGCGCTCAATTTACTTGGTCTTTATCTGAATTAGTATTTCCACATATGTTGGTTCGTTTAATTTTAGCAGAGCAAGTGTACCGTGCATGTAGTATCTTGGCCAATGAGAAATATCACCATCAATAATTATATACGCCAATGAGCATTACTTTATATATTACCATTATCACTGTCGGGGTTTCTATTTTAGCTATGTATAACCATGCTTTAATGGATAAACTTATTTTTCATCCTTATTCAGTACATAATAATAATGAATGGTACCGATTTTTTACTTGTGGCTTAGTGCATGCCGATTTTATGCATTTAGCTTTTAATATGTTCTCCTTTTACATGTTTGGGGATTATATAGAACAATATTTTGCCATGATCTTTGGAAGGTCAGGTTCTTCCATGTATATTATCTTATACGTGTCCTCCTTATTGGTTTGTTTAATACCCACTTACCTGAATCATTACAAACAATATAATTATAATAGCCTAGGGGCTTCTGGCGCAGTATCGGCCATTGTATTTGTAGGTATTTTCTTACAACCCACTATGCAAATTGGATTTTTTATTATTCCTCCTATTATTCCAGGATTTATATTCGGCCCTATCTATTTAGGCCTTACCGCTTATTTAGCGAAGAGTGGTCAAGGTGGTATTAACCATAGTGCCCACTTATGGGGATCCCTTTATGGAGTTGTGTTTTTAATTATTACCAGTTATTTTATAGGGAATTTTAATGTACTTAGTTCATTTGTAGAACAAATTAGTGCTTATCTGTCCAGGTAATTACTAATACATTTTTAGTTTGGTCTGTTATTTTAAAACGATCGTCTATTCTATAACCCACTACCCAAAGTAGTTTATCTCCCATGGTAAGCACAGCTGTTTTTTGTTTGGCGGCAGGACTAAGTTTCAAACCTCCTAAAAAATGATTTAATTTTTTCTTTTTACGAAGTCCTAAGGGATAAAAATAATCGGTAGGTTGCCAGGTTCTAAAAAGTAATGGCCATTCTAATTTATCTGCATCTAAATAAGCGTAGTTCGATTCTTTTTTAATATCCCCCAACTTCAATGCTGCTTTCATTTCAAAATGCAAAACACCTTCATTTACTTGCAAGTCACCATCTGCCACATGAATTACAATATGCTCCTTCTCGGTATTGTTATCAATAATTTGAATAGACTCATTGAATTTAATAAAGCGGTGCGAAGGCGTTGCGATATAGGCTCCATTATTAGCAACTAATAATTTATGCACTTCACTAATTTGCTGTGGTTTAAACCCATAATTTTTAATAAGCCCCCAGGTATAGGTAAAATTATGATTTACTTTTTTCCAGTGCTTCACGGGAATGGTCAAAATACCTTTCTGTACCCTTAGGCCATTTTTCCAAAAATCAGCCACAGTAGTCACTACAATAGTTTCCGATTCTTTTAATCTTTGAATGGTATCAAGCACATTCTGGGTCATATTAGGAATGACTTCCTGAATGGTAGGTATAATTTTATGTCTAAATAAATTACGGGTATAATCGTCCTTTGTATTCGAACTGTCTTCAACAAAATCTAAACCATTCGATTTCGCGCATTCAATAATGGCTTCTTTAGAAAAATGAAGCAAGGGCCTTGCTATAGATAAGGCATCTTCTCTTCTTTCAGGAATACCTGTTAAGCCATGTAAACCAGTACCTCTAGCAAGTTGCATAAATACTGTTTCTACCTGGTCATCGGCATGATGCGCAGTGAGTAAAACCTTTTTAGTATTGGCTTGATCTGATAGTAAAGTGCTAAACCAAGCATACCTCATTTCTCTAGCCGCTTCTTGAATACCCATCTTATAGGCCTGGGCATAGGCAGCCGTTTCAAATTTATTAAGGGCTAAAGGAATGGAATATTTTTCAGCAAAGGCTTTTACAAAATTTTCATCTCTTGTACTCTCTTCCCCTCTTAATTGAAAATTCGCATGGGCCATACTTATACAAGCACCCGCCTTATGCATTAGATAAGCAAGTACAATGCTGTCAACCCCGCCACTCACCCCTATTATAAAGGTTGATTTCTTTAAGCTAAGCGCTGGAAAAATCTTTTCCCAATTTCGTGTAAAGTTTTCGAGCGTTAACATTCAATTAGTTAATTGATTGGATTATTTTTTTTGCTCTTTGGCCCAAGCATCTTTAAGCGTTACTGTTCTATTAAAAACAAGGGCGTCTTTAGTACTCGTAATATCTTGGTAGAAATACCCTTTTCTTAAAAATTGAAAACGCATATCCAATGCATCATTTTTTAAAGCAGGTTCTGCCCAGCCATGAGTCTTCGTTAAAGATTGCTCATTAATATAGTCTTTAAAATCACCTTCAGCACTCGCTACATCTTCTACTTTAAATAAGCGGTCGTATTCATTCAATACAACTGGCACAGCATGCTTGGCAGATACCCAATGAAGGGTTCCTTTCACATGAATACCTGAAGTATCTGATCCACTTTTACTTTCTGGAACATAGCTTGCATATACCGTTTGCACTTGACCCGATGCATCTTTTTCAAAACTGTCACACTTTACAATATAGGCACTCTTTAAACGCACCATTAAACCGGGGCCCAGTCTAAAGTATTTTTTAGTAGGCTCTTCCATGAAATCGTCTCTTTGAATATATAATTCATTACTAAAAGGAACTGCTCTCACGCCTCCTTCAGGATCCTCCGGGTTATTTTCAGAATGAAGTATTTCCTCTCCTTTATCATAATTGGTAATCACTAATTTAATAGGATCGGTTACCACCATTCTTCTTTGTGCAATTTTATTTAAATGCTCTCTTACACAAAATTCTAATAAACTAAAATCAATTATATTTTCTCTTTTAGCAATGCCTATTCTATCACAAAAATCTCTGATACTTTCCGGAGTATAGCCTCTTCGACGCATACCACTAATGGTTGGCATACGAGGGTCGTCCCAACTATTTACATGACCTTCTTGTACCAACTGTAATAATTTTCTTTTACTTAAAATAGTATAAGTAATATTTAATCTAGAAAATTCATATTGTTTGGAAGGATAAATACCTAAATTTTCAATACCCCAATCATATAAGGCTCTGTGTGGAATAAATTCCAAAGTACAAATAGAATGCGTAATTTTTTCAATAGCATCACTTTGTCCATGGGCAAAATCGTACATAGGATAAATACACCATTTGTCTGCGGTACGGTGATGATGCGCTTTTTTAATTCTATATAAAATAGGATCTCTTAAAAGCATGTTGGGATTGGCTAAATCTATCTTAGCTCTTAATACTTTTGCGCCATCTGCATATTTACCCGCCTTCATATTAGTAAATAATTCCAAATTCTCTGCTATGGATCTATTTCTATATTCATTCCCTGTACCTGCTGCAGTAGGTGTTCCTTTTTGTAAAGCAATTTCTTCTGGACTACTATCATCAACATAGGCCAAGCCTTTTTCTATTAATTGAACCGCAAAACCATAAAGGGTATCAAAATAATCCGATGCATAACATTCCTTCACCCAATTAAAGCCCAACCATTTCAAGTCGGCCTTAATACTATCTACATATTCTGTTTCTTCTGTAGTGGGGTTGGTATCATCGAATCTTAGATTCGTGCCTCCTCCAAAATGAGTAGCCAAGCCAAAGTTTAAACAAATACTTTTAGCATGACCAATATGTAAATAACCATTGGGTTCTGGTGGGAATCGGGTTAAAATTTGGTCGTACTTACCCGATGCCAGATCCTGGGATATAATTTCTTCAATAAAATTTAGATTCTTTTCCTCGCTCATGATGGTTCTTAGTATGGGGTAAAGATACAAAAACCTACCCCAAAAACCTACCCCAATGCTTAACCCTTGTAGCCGTAGAGCTTTTGTAATTCTAAGACAATTTTTTCGATGTCTTTATCCTCACCCTGGGGTTCATATTGTTGCTTTAAACTGCTTCCAAAAACAAAGGCCACTGTTTGCCAAAAACCAGCATTAAAGCCCCCTTTATATTCTTTAATTATTTCATAACAGTTATTCCCTGATTCTCTATTAATTAATTTCATGAGTACTTTTCCTTGATACACCGATAAACTAGTTACTTTTTCACCAAAGTCTCTTTTCATTTCCTTTTCTCTTGACTTGATAATTCTTTTTCTTTGTCCTTCATCGCTAATACCCGCTAATTGAGCATTTACTTCATTAATTAATTTACTAGCTGTTTTGGCATAAGGATAAGTTACATAGACAGCATTGCGAAGTCTTGTCCAATTTCTCCAATAATTTTTCCAGCGAGTTGTTTGTATGGCAGTTACTTCTACTGTGGGTAACCAAGATTGTGGGATAGTATCTCCTTCTGGTGTAATAAAGGCCTCCACTCTAATATTATCTCTAATGCCTACTTTAATGGTGTCATTAGAACTAGTTGGATTAGGGATGACTTGTGCATTAGACTTTAAACTAGTAAAGCCAGCCAAACCAATAAACATAATATAAGCAAAGCCTTTTTTCATATAACTATCTGAAATATTCCTATTTCTATAATTTTAATACACTAATCTATGAAAAGTAACCTTTAGAAACTTTAAAATTCTTGAATTTACTTTTCTTTTAACTTACTTACCCTACTCCAAGTAGCCACACCAAAGCCAAAAGTCATAATAATAACCCCTAACCATAATAAATTAATGAAAGGGAATTCATAGGCTTTTAAGGTTATCAGATTTGTTAAGGCTGCCGATTCTTTCACCCCAATTTCTAAAGTTCCTTTTTGTTGGTCAATGACTTTATTAAAACTAAGGACTAAGTTTTGTGCTTTTACAGTATCTACATTTGACTGCAAGTTCATGCCTTCTAATACAATGCCAGGACTAGCCGTATACTTTAAACCTTCTTTAGAAGTAATGGCTAATTGTAAAATTAATTCATTGGTGCCTGCAGGTCGGTTAGCATTCGGATTTACTAATACTTTTTCTAACTTAATATAACCATTGCTATAAAAAATAGAATCACCCAGTGCTATTTGATGTGGCTTAAAACTTGTGGTATCTTCTTTTGAATTATCCTGAAAGGAAGTCACATACACGAAAATATCTTTGTTCCAATAATGCTTAGAAGAAGGATTTGCTGAGAACCCTTCCATGCCTTTATTGTTTTTTAATACATCAGGATATAAGAAAAAGGTTTCTTCTGTTTTTTTCTCTTTGAATTGAAGTTCAAAAAATCTTTTATCTAATACATCAAATGTATCACGCACATAAGTAACCATGAACTTACCCATATCAGTGGCAATACCTTCAAATAATGTAATATTTTCTCTAGGATTACCAGCTGGGCTTTTATTTGATTCAACTCGAAGTGGACTAATACCAGTAGTGTTCCAGCTTAATACTGTTTTATTAGAAGAAGAAATTAATATACCCAATAAAACCATTCCAAAACCTATATGGCCAATAGAAGAACCAGCCGATTTTAATTTTGCTTTTTGCATAGTCAGCCAAAAGAAAATATTGGCAACAATAGCATAAATAGCAGCAAACATGGCCACATAAATAGCCCCTTCAAATCCAATGCCTTTTTCTTTAAAGGCTACCCCTACAAAAATATACACTATCGCAGTAATGGCAATAGTCACTAGTAAAGGCATTTTAAGTTTCTGTACTAAAAAGTCCTTGGGTGTTACTTTGAATTTTAAGAATTGTCCTACTGCTGTTAATAAACCAATAATAATAGCAACAAATACTT
>CAITGN010000430.1:0-2228 GCA_903891965.1 uncultured Bacteroidota bacterium | reverse complement strand
GCCATTGTACAATTAAAATTAACCGACGAATCGCTAGTAGCTTTAAAAGAAAATGCAAGTATTAAAGATTGGATACAAAATCATTTACAAACCCATTCATTAGAAAATAAATACGCTACTTTTTTAAGTAATGAAATTATTAAAAACCAATTTGAGTATATTGGATTTTCTAGTGAAACTCTTATTCCTGCTCAGTATAAGACCAGCGCTGCTATTGTACAATGGATACTTGAAAATAAATGGAAACTAGCACCTACCGATAAAGATATGGTGGTGATGATGCACGAAATTGAATACGAACTGGACTCCAAAAAATATTTAGTGCAAAGTTCAATGGTGCAAAAGGGAAAAAATGCAACAGAAACCGCCATGGCCACCACCGTTGGTTTGCCACTGGCCATGGGAGTTTGTGCTTATTTAAAAGGAGAAATAAATATTACGGGTTTACATATTCCTACCCACCCTTCTATTTATAAACCTATTTTAAAAAGTTTAAAAGAAGAAGGCATTGTATTTGAAGAAGTAACAAAGGAAATTAAATAGTTGAGCTTTCGGCTGCTTTGGTTTGATCCCACTCATAATCTAATTGTCTTTTCTCTAAACTAGCAGCTACTACTTTAATAGTGACTTTATCGCCCATATTAAATTTGCGACCCGATCTCATACCCACTAAGGCATAATCCGATTCTACTAATCTAAAGTCGTCGAATTTAGATAATGAAACAACACTTACCAGTCCCTCACATTTATGTTCAATGGTTTCTACCCAGAATCCAAAACTAGATACACCACTAATAATGCCTTCAAAGCTATGGCCTAAATAATCGCGCATAAATTCCACTTGCTTGTATTTATTAGCTGCTCTTTCCGATTCCATGGCAGCACGCTCTCTTTCACTGCAGTGCACACATTTTTGTTCTAATTCTGAATCGTTGATAGGACGCTCTACTAAAACCGATTGTACAATGCGGTGTACTAAAATATCGGGATACCTTCTAATAGGTGATGTGAAATGACAATAGTATTCAAATCCTAAACCATAGTGTCCAATATTTTCACTGGTATACACTGCCTTGGCCATGGTTCTAATACCTAATTGTTCAAGTACATGTTGCTCTGGTTTACCCTTGGCTGCCTTCATTAAGTCGTTAAAACTATGTGCAATTTGTGTAGGTGTTGAGATGTCAAATGGATAACCATGCTTTTTAGCAAACACTATAAAAGGAGATAACTTCTCTTCATTGGGTTGATCATGCACACGATAAGGGAAAGGCAGTGTTTCTTTTTTAATTTTAACCTGACCCATTTTTTGTGCAATAAGTTGATTCGCTTTTAACATTAACTCTTCAATTAACTGATGCGACTCTTTACTTTCTTTTATAGTAATACCTGTAGGTTTTCCTTTGTCATCTAAAGTAAAGCGCACTTCTTGTGAAGAAAAATTAATGGCGCCATTATCGAACCTTGCCTGTCTTAATTTTTGTGTCCAATCTAATAACCATAAAATTTCATTAGAGTGGTCTCCTATTTTAGTATCAATAATTTCTTGTACTTGTTCGTAAGTGAATCTTCTATCGGAATGAATAATGGTTTTACCAAACCAAGTATTCACTATTTTGCCATGCGCATCTACTTCAAAGCAGGCAGAGAAAGTAAGTTTATCTTCATTCGGTCTTAATGAACATAGTTCATTAGATATACGCTCAGGTAGCATTGGATACACTCTGTCTGGCAAATACACTGAAGTAGCTCTTTCATAGGCTTCTTTGTCCACTGCAGTACCTGGTTGCACAAAATGGCTTACATCGGCAATATGCACTCCAATTTCTAAATTGCCATTGGCTAATTTTTGATAAGATATAGCGTCATCAAAGTCCTTGGCATCTACTGGATCAATGGTAAATGTGAGTACTTTTCTATAGTCTTTTCTTTTAGCTAGTTCTGCAGCATCAATTTTATCCGATAAGGATCTTGCAAAAGCATTTACTTCATCACTGAAGCTTAATGCAAAACCAGCTTCCGCCACAATGGATTGCATGGCTAAATCATTCTCTTGTTCTGGTGTAAATATTCTTAATACTTCTCCCTCTGGTTTTCTAGAGGACTTCTCCCATTTGGTTAACTGAACAATTACCCTGTCTTTATCCTTAGCGCCATTTAATTTTCCCATGGGAATAAATATATCTGGCATAGGTGTTACCGTACTTGGAATAAAAAAAGCAATTTTT
>CAITGN010000429.1:0-2403 GCA_903891965.1 uncultured Bacteroidota bacterium | reverse complement strand
TCTCGAACTATGTTATTTAATATTCATACGCTACAATGGGATCAGGAATTATTAGAAATATTAGACATACCAGCTGCGATGCTGCCTCAAGTAAAAAGTAGTAGTGAAATTTATGGCCATACCACACAATTATTTGCACATCATGCAATTCCTATTGCAGGTATTGCTGGTGACCAACAAGCTGCATTATTTGGACAAATGTGTACACAAGCCGGCATGGTAAAAAACACCTATGGTACTGGGTGTTTCATGTTAATGCATACAGGTGAAAAAGCAGTTACTTCAAAAAATAATTTATTAACTACCATCGCATTGCAAATTAATGGGCATACTTATTATGCATTGGAAGGAAGTGTATTTATTGGCGGGGCTGTGGTGCAATGGTTAAGGGATGGCTTACATTTAATAAGAAATTCATCAGAAATTGAAGCATTAGCAAGTCAAGTAAAAGATACGGATGGGGTTTATCTTGTCCCTGCTTTTGCAGGATTAGGTGCACCTTATTGGAATCAACATGCGAGAGGTACCATTGTAGGTATAACGCGCGGAACTTCGTCGGCACATATTGCGCGCGCCGCATTGGAAAGTATTGCATTTCAAAGTTATGATTTATTAAAAGCCATGGAAGCAGATGCGGGAATTCCCATTGCTGAATTAAGGGTAGATGGCGGTGCCACACATAATAATTTATTGATGCAATTTCAATCGGATATTGTAAACACAAAAGTGATTCGTCCAACCATGGTTGAAACGACCGCATTAGGGGCGGCTTATTTGGCAGGGTTAGCAGTAGGTTTTTGGAAGGATATAGAAGAGTTGAGGTCTAAATGGCAAATAGATCAAACCTTTGAACCCACCTGCATTGAAGCCAAACGAACTGAGTGTATACAAGGTTGGGCTCGTGCGATTAAAGCAACGAATCATTGGTAAAAAATAATAAAACTAAATAGTTGCGCATAAGTGCTTATTCAAAACTATTTATTTAAATAAGTATTTTTAACGCTCATTTTTTCTTAATTTAATATATCGTTTAAATTTAAAATTGAACAACATGACTCCTTTTGTAGCGGAATTTTTAGGAACTGCCTTAATCATTACCATTGGGGATGGCATTGTTGCCAATGTGGTACTTCCCAATACCAAAGGAAATAATGGCGGCTTGATATCCATTGTTTTGGGTTGGATGATTGCTGTTTTTATAGGGGTGTATGTAACTAGCAGTATTAGTGGGGGGCATTTGAATCCGGCAGTGACCATTGCACTAGCCAGTGCGGGTAAATTTAGTTGGGCACTAGTGCCATCCTATATTCTAGCCCAATTATTGGGTGCAATGTTGGGGGCTTTCCTTGTTTGGATGGTATATAAGGATCATTTTAATGAGTGTAAAGATGCCTCCGCACAATTGGCTGTTTTTAGTACCGGACCAGCTATTCGTAATCTACCCCAAAATTTCATTACTGAAACCTTAGCCACCATGCTGTTTTTAATAGGTATCTTTTTCTTAAAACCAGCCGGAACTGATTTGGGGGCATTATCTGCTTTACCGGTCGCGTTATTGGTCGGCGGAATTGGCTTTGGGCTAGGTGGACCCACAGGCTGGGCCATTAATCCAGCAAGGGATTTAGGGCCTAGAATTATGCATTTTATATTACCAATCAAAGGAAAAGGCAGTAGTGATTGGGGGTATGCAGCTGTTCCTGTATTTGGGCCCATTATTGGGGGAATTTTAGCTGCGATTATCTACTTACAATTTTTGCAATAATCTTGCAATACCTTATCTTTGCAGCCGAAATAGAATATTATGGCAACAACAGGTAAAATCAAACAAATTATTGGCGCAGTAGTGGATGTGCAATTCCCTAATCAGAATGCACTTCCTGAAATCTATAATGCCCTAGCTATCTTAAAACCCAATGGCGAAAAAATTATTCTTGAAGTGCAACAGCACTTAGGAGAGGATAGTGTTCGCGCAATTGCGATGGAAGGAACAGAAGGATTGGTAAGAGGTATGGAAGTAACCGATTCAGGTAAGCCAATTTCAATGCCAGTAGGTGAAGGAATTAATGGTCGCTTGTTTAATGTAACAGGAGATGCTATTGATGGTTTGCCACAATTAGATAAATCAAATGGTCGTCCTATTCACGCAGTTGCTCCAAAATTTGAAGACTTAAGTACTGCTACGGAAGTGTTGTTTACAGGTATCAAAGTAATTGATTTGATTGAGCCCTATGCCAAGGGAGGAAAGATTGGTTTGTTTGGTGGTGCAGGTGTAGGTAAAACAGTATTGATTCAAGAGTTAATTAATAATATTGCCAAAGGGCATGGTGGATTGTCTGTATTCGCGGGTGTGGGTGAAAGAACGCGTGAGGGTAATGATTTGTTACGTGAGATGATTGAAGCAGG
>CAITGN010000428.1:0-3464 GCA_903891965.1 uncultured Bacteroidota bacterium | reverse complement strand
GGGTTTGGCTGGTTATCTATTTCAAAACTACCTGAAGGCACAGGTGTAAAAGGAGTACATAGCAAGAACCTAATTACCCAAGGCTATAAAGAATTGCATAAAGTATGGATAGAATTAAAAGACCTGCCCGTACTTAAAAAATTTTTATACTCCTTTTTCTTTTATAATATGGGTGTGCAAACTGTAATGTTAGCAGCCACCTTGTACGGAAAAAGTGAATTAAACATTCCTACCACTAATTTAATCTTGGCTATTTTAATTATACAAATTGTTGCCATACCCGGCGCGCACTTAATGGCCAAACTTGCTAGCAAGTGGGGTAATTTTAATACCATTATGATGGCCATTTGTATTTGGATAGGAGGCTGTATTATGGGCTATTATTTACCTAGAAATGCGGTGGTACCTTTTTATACCTTAGCTATTGTAGTGGGCTTTGTAATGGGAGGCATTCAATCGGTAAGTAGAAGTACCTATTCCAAATTAATGCCAGAGACACATGATACCACCAGCTATTTTAGTTTCTTTGATGTTACTGAAAAAATTGCCATAGTAATAGGTATGTTTAGCTTTGGTTTTATTAATGAAATCACTGGCTCACAAAGAAATTCTGTATTGGCCTTAACTATATTTTTTATCATTGGCTTAGTGCTACTTTACCGCACTTCAAAATTAAAAGGGCATGCAGGCATTTAGTGTAGAGACCGGCAAATTTAAATTAGATGGCGGCGCTATGTTTGGTGTTGTTCCAAAATCTATTTGGAATAAAACTAATCCGGCAGATGAAAATAATTTATGTACCTGGGCTTTACGTTGCTTAGTCATTAAAGAAGGGAATCGTACTATATTAATAGATACCGGCATGGGTGATAAACAGGATGCCAAATTTTTCAGTCACTATTATCCTCATGAAACCGTTGCCTTAGTTGATGCACTTCAAAAAATAAATATAGGGATAGAAGATATCACAGATGTATTGCTAACGCATTTGCATTTTGATCATGTGGGGGGCGCTATTAAAAAATTGAATGATAAATTAGTGCCCGCCTTTCCTAATGCAACTTATTGGGTTAGTGAAACACAATGGAATTTAGCCTTGCATCCCAATAGAAGAGAGAAAGCTTCTTTTTTAACTGAAAATATTGCGCCTTTAAAGCAAAGTGGTCAACTTAAATTAATTACCCTACCTCCTTTTCAAAGTACAACAAGTTTACAAGAAATTAAATTTACAGAGGCTATTAGCTGTTTAGTAGTTAATGGGCATACGGAAGGCATGTTGCTTCCTAAAATAAAAATAGGAAATGAAACCATTGTATATATGGCAGACTTACTACCATCCACTGGCCATATACCTCTACCTTATGTAATGGGCTATGATATGCAACCTCTTATTACCTTAGAAGAAAAAGAAATGTTTTTAACTACAGCGCTTAGGGAATATTATATCTTATTTTTTGAACACGATGCAGTGAATGAATGCTGTCGTTTAATTGAAACGGAGAAAGGAATAAGAGCGGGGGCTAGTTTTAGCTTAAAAGAAATATTGCAATAATTCACTCTAATTATTCACTCTAATTATTAAATCTAATTATTGTCTTTAATTATCCACTAGTTCAATTAAAGAACTTAAGGGGTATCTCGTATTTTGATAGCCCACCATATCCACTTTAATACTACCTACCACAATGGGCGTTTCTATACGAACGGGTATATGATTTTCATCGTCAGTTACCCAAATAGTCATTTTTTCTCCTCCTTCAAACATACTCCCCTTTAATAATAAGGGTGCTAATTTAATGACTTTAAATTTTCCATATTTAGTAGTAATCACTTCTCTACCTAAATACTTAAAGTAGGAAGGGTATAAATTTTTATCAAGAAAAAAATTAAGAGAAATCTTATCATTCATGACCAAGTTTGAATAATTATAATTTCTAGCAGCATAAATAGCACTCACTACATCAAAAGTACATTCTGATGTTTTATATACTTCCTCTTCAGTACTTGCTGTTCTTGCTTTCTGATTAAACTTCACCATCTCTTTTTTATGAAAAGAGCCTTCATTAATTTGACGCATAAATTGATAAGGCAGTAAGGTTTTAGCATCTACCACCGATTCATATTTATCCCTTACTTTAAATATCCAATCATATTTTGAATTTGACTTTCCTATAGCGGTTAAAATAAAGGCATCATTATCATTAAAGCTAGTGGACTGCACCGTAAAGTCGGTTTTTCCAGCATTCACGTAAAGCCCTATGACATTATAATAAATGGTATAACTTATCTTCTCCCCTGTATTAAATGCAGTATTATTTAAATTACATAGCCCTTTATCAGGGGCTGGCAAAAAGTTAAAAAAAGAGAATAAAAGAAATAAAAAATGCATGGGACTTATTTACATTATTGGGGTAGCATGCAAAATTATTGCTTTATCCTGTAATTTATTAAGAGAATAGAGCCAATTATAGCGGGTAATAAAAAATTAACAACCCATATTATAGTACTAAGACAGATAAGCATTAAACTATTATCATAAAAAGGACTTAGTAATAAAACGATAAGCTGCCCTCTAATGACTACATCCGTTATAGCAATGGAAGGAATTAGACTTAAACAAAAAAACAAGACCGATAAGGCCACCCAAAGATCCAGTGTGCCAATGGGAATATTAAATATTTTAACCACCCAGGTATATTGCAGTATAAAAACACAATATTTTAAAAAAGCAAATAAGACCAATTGCCCCTTTAATGTAGTTTTTATTTGAAGTAAGGATAACTTTTTTAGCCAACCAGTAAAATTACCTGGATGAAAATAAATGAGAAAGGCAGCAGCTGCAATGAAGGGCCCCAGCCATTTTAACCAAGGTAAAAAAGGAAGATTATAAAATAGCCCAATGCTTCCAAAAAATAAAGTAATTAATAACTGCGCATAGGATGCCCAAGCCATTTGAGCTACTCCTTTTAATTTATTACCTGCTTCTAAAAATAAAATTCTACCCACATAATCACCAGTCCTAGCAGGGGTGAAAAAGGCAAAAGCCTGACCCACTAAGACAGATTTATAAGATTTTAAAATAGTAATAGGACTTAATTCAGCTAGTACCAGCTTCCATTTAATGGACTCCATTAAATAATTTAAAACAAATAAAATAATTAAAACCCCCCACTGAAAAAAGCCAATGGTGTAGAATTGTTGCTTAATTTGATCCCCAAATTGATTTAGATTATCATTTGTAGCTACTTTATTATAAATAGCCACTGCACATACAAGGAATAAAATAAATCCAATAGAATTATTGAAATAAGTTCTTAATTTTTTGAGTAGCTCTTTATTCATTGAGCACAAAGTTCGGAATTTGCGATGATATATGTAACTTTATTGTGCATGTCAAAAACACCCATAATTTTAGGAATTGATCCAGGTACCCAAATTTTAGGGTATGCAATTTTAAAAGGGGG
>CAITGN010000427.1:0-2566 GCA_903891965.1 uncultured Bacteroidota bacterium | reverse complement strand
ATGAATAGAAAATTACGCATGGGAATGGTCGGTGGAGGTAAGGATGCCTTTATTGGAGCCATTCACAGACTAGCCGCCAATATGGATGGACTAATTGAAGTAAGCTGTGGTGCTTTAAGTATTAATCCTGAAATAGCAGTGGCTTCAGGAGAGGCTTTGTTTCTTCCAAAAGAAAGAACCTATTTGACCTTTGATGAGATGATCAAAAAAGAAGCTGCCCTGCCCGCGGACCAACGCATCGATTTTGTAACCATCGTAACACCCAATTTTGCACACTTTGCACCAGCTATGATGGCTTTGGACTATGGGTTTCATGTGGTGATTGAAAAGCCAATCACTTTTTCAATGGATGAAGCAAAGCAATTAAAACAAAAATTAGACGAAACAGGATTAACACTTTGTTTAACACATACTTATTCTGGCTACCCCATGGTCAAGCATGCAAAAGCAATGGTAAAAGAAGGTAAGCTTGGAAAAATTAGAAAGGTTTGGGTAGAATATGCGCAAGGTTGGTTAAGTAAATTATCTGAAAGAGAAGGTAATGCACAAGCTGCTTGGAGAACCGATCCCAAAAAATCTGGAAAAAGTTCTGTGATGGGAGATATTGGAACCCATGCTGCACATTTAGCAGAATATATTACGGGTTCAAAAATTTCTGATGTATGTGCTGAATTAAATACCATGGTAGAAGGAAGATTATTAGACGATGATGGTTCAGTGATGTTAAAATTTGACAACGGAGCTAAAGGAGTATTAATGGCTTCTCAAGTAGCAGCAGGCGAAGAGAATAATTTAAAAATTAGAATTTACGGAGAGAAAGGTGGAATAGAATGGATGCAACACGAGCCTAATACTTTACATGTAAAATGGTTAGACCAGCCTGCACAAGTATTAAGAGCAGGTGGTAACTACGGCGCCCATTTATCTTCTACTGCCATACATAGTTGTCGCACTCCGGGTGGGCATCCAGAAGGATACTTGGAAGCCTTCGCCAATATTTATCGCAATTTTGCTTTAACACTTGGATGCAAAATAGATGGCACAACACCTACTGCAGAAATGTTAGACTTCCCTGGTATCGAAGATGGATTAAGAGGTATGGCATTCATTGATAATGTAGTGGCTTCTTCACAGTCCGATCAAAAGTGGACACCTTATGTTATTTAAAAATTTTATTTAAAATACTATCATGACAACAATTAAAGGACCTGCCATTTTTTTAGCCCAATTTATGGGCGATGAAGCACCTTTCAATACTTTAGAGAGTATTTGTAAATGGGCAGCTGGCTTGGGTTTCAAAGGAGTGCAAATTCCTAGCTGGGATCCAAGATGCATCGATTTAAAAAAAGCTGCAGAAAGTAAAACCTATGCAGATGAAATAAAAGGCATTGTTGCAAAAGCCGGAATGGAGATTACAGAATTGTCTTCGCACTTGCAAGGACAACTCGTAGCAGTGCACCCAGCCTATGATGCACAATTCGATGGATTCGCTCCCAAAGAAGTGCATGGTAATTCAAAAGCTAGAACAGAGTGGGCAGTGCAACAATTAATATATGCAGCCAAGGCATCACAAAACTTAGGATTGAATGCACATGCAACATTTAGCGGCTCTTTATTATGGCATACAGTATATCCTTGGCCACAACGCCCTGCAGGTTTAGTAGAAACAGGATTTACGGAACTTGCAAAAAGATGGATGCCTATTTTAAATGAATTTGATAAAGTAGGTGTAGATCTTTGTTATGAAATTCATCCGGGTGAAGACTTACATGATGGCGTTACGTATGAAATGTTTTTAGATAAAGTAAAGGGGCATAAGCGTGCTTGTTTATTATACGACCCGTCACATTTTGTTTTACAGTGTATGGACTACCTAGGTTATATCGATGCTTTTCATGAGCGTATTAAAATGTTCCATGTAAAGGACGCAGAATTTAATCCAACGGCTAAACAAGGTGTATATGGTGGTTACCAAAACTGGATAGACCGTGCTGGAAGATTTAGATCTCTGGGTGATGGTCAAGTAGATTTCAAAAGTATTTTTAGCAAACTAGCTGCCTATAACTTTAAAGGTTGGGCAGTGATGGAATGGGAATGTGCTATTAAACATCCAGAAGTAGGGGCAGCTGAAGGCGCCCTCTTTATTCAAAAAAATATTATTAAAGTAACCGAGAAAGCATTTGACGATTTTGCAAGTACTGGTTCAGATGAATCATTCAATAAGAAAATTTTAGGTATTTAAACATTAAAAAAAAGAAGCACTATGAAGAAGGTTTTATTTATTCTAACAACAGCTGTTATTCTAATGGCATGTGGTGGTGGATCAACAGAGGCTGGCAAAGATGCAGCAGGGGCAGGGGCGGCAGTAGCAGCAACAACTGGCAACGCATTGTCTGATAATCCAGATTATCAAAAAGGCTTGGCTTTAGTAGCAGGCAGTGATTGCTTAACTTGTCATAAAACAAGTGAAAAAAATATTGGACCTGCTTATAAAGATGTAGCAGCAAAATATGAGAACACTGAAGAGAACGTTAAAATGTTAGCTTCTAAAATTATCAAAGGCGGT
>CAITGN010000426.1:0-5355 GCA_903891965.1 uncultured Bacteroidota bacterium | reverse complement strand
GGCTGCGCAAAAATTTCTAATTTTTCATTGCTGATATAATGATTTAATTCAGCCTCTACTTTTTTAAGTACTTCATCAGAGAAAACAGACTGTCCATACATTTTTTTAATTAAGCCTGCTGGCACCATGCCCTTTCTAAATCCAGGGATATTTGCTGTTTTAGCATGCTTTTTTAAACTTGTTTCAAAACTAGGGTAGTAGTCCTCTTTGGTAAGGGTCACCGTAAGTTTGTCATTTAAAAGGCCAATGTTCTCTCTTTTTATACTTGCCATATTCTTATTTTTTCTAGTAAATTCTAAGGTTTAAGGGGGGCAAAGGTAAGTTTTTGCACCTAAAAAACAGCCATTTATATAAAAAAAAGCCCCCCGATGACTCGAGGGGCTTTTTTTGTTTTGTGCGGATGGAGGGGGTCGAACCCACATGCCTCGCGGCGCTAGATCCTAAGTCTAGTGCGTCTGCCAATTTCGCCACATCCGCTTAGGGGTTGCAAACTTAATTTATTTTTTATTATGAATCTTCAATTTTTGGAAAGCCTATGGAATCATGGCTAGAATCTTCTCTAAATAAACCTGATCCACTGCATCAAATTCAGCCAGTTCGCTACTATCTACATCCAAAACGCCTACCATTTTACCCTCTTTAAAAACGGGCAATACGATTTCCGATTTTGAACTACTACTACATGCAATATGCCCTGGAAATTTTTCAACATCATCTACTATAATAGTGGCTTCTTTTTCCCAACTCGTGCCACAAACACCTCTACCTTTTTTTATTCTTGTACAAGCAACCGGTCCTTGAAAAGGACCTAATACCAATTCATCTTCCTGTATCCAATAAAAACCTACCCATAGCCAATTGAATTGTTCTTTTAAGGCGGCAGCAATATTGCCTAGGTTGGCAATTAAATTTGTTTCACCACTTAGTAAACCTTGTATTTGTGGAATAAGTGATTCGTACTGCGTTTTTTTATCTCCTTTGGTAATGGTTAAATCTTCGGCCATAAAAACAAGTATTTTATTTAATGAGTTATTAAGTTTGATCCTTAGTTATAGAAATTAGCGCAGTTATATTAGGCTAATTATTTTAGGATAATGCTTCTGTCTTTTTTTGAAATAATGATTTTAATTCTTTCTTTTCTATTCTTGCTACAAAAAGTATAAAAGCAATTAGCTCGAAGCTTGCTATACTAAGTCGAATGGTATTATTTTTAGTGATCAATTCTACTAGTGTATAAATACCATAGAGTAATAAAGTAATTACAAAATAAGCAATGAGTTTTTTAGTCGCATAAGGAATAGGATATACTTTTTGACCCCATTTATAACTTACATACATCATGCTGCCATAACAAGCCAAAGTAGCCCAGGCACTGGCCATATAACTAAAATAAGGAATGGCTATAAAGTTAATGGCAATGGTAATAACCGCGCCTAGTAGGGTAATCCAAGCCCCTGCCATGGTCTTATTACTTAACTTATACCAAATGCTTAAATTATAATAAACGCCTAAAAATATATTGGCTATTAATAAAATGGGTACTACGCGCAGTCCCACGTACATGTCGGGATTGCGTATAAATTCTTTCCAAATATCTAAGTATAAAACTACCATTAAAAACATAATACAAAGTGTGATCACAAAAAATTTCATCACCCTTGCATAGGTTTTTGGTGCATTTTCTTCTGTAGACTGTTTAAAGAAAAATGGTTCTGCGCCCATGCGAAAAGCTTGTACTGAAATAGTAATAAGTATAGATAATTTATAACAAGCACTATAAACTCCTACGATGGCTTTATTGGCATCGGGTGATCCGCCTGGGGCCCACCAGCCTAACATAATTCGATCAAATGTTTCATTTACCATACCGCCAAAACCCACAATAATTAATGGAAGTGCATACAAAATCATTTGTTTCCATAAATCAAAATCAAAATTAAAACGCAAAGCCCCAATCTCTTTTTTAAGTAATAATAAAACAAAAACATTTTGAACAATACCTGCTAATAAAACATAGCCTACTGCCCAATCGGCTTTATACCAACTCGCTAAAATGCTAGTCGGATGTGTTGCAATATATTCAGGAAGTATACTTATAAAATAATAAGTAGCTAAAATATTTAGAACAATACCGCCAATTTTTATAAATGCAAATTTTTTCGGTTTGCCTTCCATCCTTAATCTAGAAAAGGGAATGGTTGCAAGTGCATCTAAGCCCACCACCCATGCCATGAGCGTTATATATTCTGGATGTGCTGTAATTTGTAAAAGTGAAGCAATGGGAGCGCTAAATTTAATGAGTACCATTAATACCACTGCCGTTACCATCATCATTGAAATACTGCTCGTATGGTATATTTTTTCTTCATTTTCTTTACTGCCGAACCTAAAATAAGCGGTCTCCATGCCATGGGTCACCATCACATTTAAAAATGGAATAAAAGAGTAAACAATGGACATTTCTCCGTAGGCCGATTCGGTAAACTTATAAGTAAGGTAGGGTACCAGCAAATAACTAATAAACCTAGCTGCTATTGAACTAAGTCCGTACCATGCGGTTTGACTGGCTAATTTTTTTAAACTACTCAAGGGATTGAAATTACAGCTAAATTAGTGAAAATAGTTTTGTTTATCTTCATGTAGAAATTGGTAATATTATGAAAGTGGTTATTCAAAGAGTAAATGAGGCAAGTGTTTCTATAGATGGGCAGATAGCCGGGTCCATCCAAAGGGGCTTAATGGTGCTTTTGGGTATTGAAACGGCCGATACCATGGAGGATGTGGACTGGCTTGCAAATAAGATTGTACAAATGCGCATTTTTGATGACGCCGAGGGAGTGATGAATTTGAGTGTGAAAGAAGTGGGTGGTCATATTTTACTAGTGAGTCAGTTCACCTTACATGCTAGTACTAAAAAGGGGAACAGGCCTTCCTATATTGCTGCTGCAAAACATGATATTTCTGTTCCACTTTATGAAGCCATGATTAAAAAATTGTCGGCGGATATGGGTGCGCCTATTCAAACAGGTGTATTTGGCGCAGACATGAAAGTGGCACTGGTTAATAATGGTCCTGTAACCATTATTGTAGATTCAAAAAAGAAAGAATAATATAGTAAGACCCTAACAGTATTAATAGTAAGAAGTAAAAAAATAATAAATAGTAACATTTATAAAGCATTCCAATGGCAAATGAAATTACAATACAAGCCGCGCAGCAGAAAGTAGACAACTGGATTAAAACAGTGGGCGTAAAATATTTTAGTGAGCTCACTAATTTGGGTATTTTAATGGAAGAAGTGGGAGAGTTGTCGAGAATTATGGTGCGCAAATATGGAGACCAGTCCTTTAAAAATAAAGAAGGGGAGCTACTACTTGCCGATGAAATGGCCGATGTTTTATTTGTATTAATATGCTTGGCCAACCAAACGGGCGTTGATCTAACCGCTGCTTTGGAGAAAAATATTGAAAAGAAAACCCTAAGAGACGCTACTAGGCATCAAAACAACGAAAAATTACATTCCTAATATAATCTCGCAGTATATTTGCAACCTATGAGTAAGGTACAACCAGACAACACATTGCAAGCAATCATTTCCCATGCCAAGGAATACGGATTTGTATTTCCTAGTAGTGAAATATATGATGGATTAAGCGCTGTTTATGATTACGGCCCTTACGGTGCGCAATTGAAAAAAAATATCAGAGACTATTGGTGGAATAGCATGACCCAGCTTAATGAAAATATTGTGGGTATAGATGCGGCTATTTTTATGCATCCTACTACTTGGAAGGCAAGCGGACACGTTGATAGTTTTAGTGATCCTTTAATTGACAATAAAGAAAGTAAAAAAAGATATAGAGTAGATCATTTAATTGAAGCACATGCCGATGCTTTAATAGCGAAAGGAAATAATGCTGCAGCTGATAAATTGCTAGCAGATATGGACGCCTTACTTGCCAAAGAAGATTTCGAAGGGCTTAAAAAATTAATAGAAGAAAATAAAATTACTTGTTCAGTGAGTGGCACAAGTAATTGGACAGAGATAAGACAATTTAATTTAATGTTCTCTACAGAAATTGGCGCTGTTGCAGAAGAAGCTAGCACCATATATTTAAGACCAGAAACGGCTCAAGGTATTTTTGTGAACTTTTTAAATGTGCAAAAAACAGCCAGGATGAAAATTCCATTCGGTATTGCACAAACGGGGAAGGCTTTTAGAAATGAAATTGTAGCGCGTCAATTTATATTTAGAATGCGTGAGTTTGAACAAATGGAAATGCAATTCTTTATTAAGCCAGGTACCCAAAAAGAGTGGTATGAGCATTGGAAGAACGAGCGTATGCAATGGCATTTAAGCTTAGGCATAGCGCCTGAAAAGTACCGCTTTCATGACCATGTTAAATTAGCACACTATGCCGATGCGGCCTTAGATATAGAATATGAATTCCCTTTTGGATTTAAAGAAGTAGAAGGTATTCATTCTCGTACCGATTTTGATTTAACCCGTCATCAGGAGTTTAGTAAAAAGAAGATGCAGTATTTCGATACAGAGATTAATCAGCACTATGTACCTTATGTGATTGAAACATCTATTGGTTTAGATAGAATGTTCTTATTGATATTAGCCAATTCTTACGAAGAAGAAACCATTACTAAAGAAGATGGCAGCACCGATTCTAGAGTGGTACTTCATTTACCTGCAAGATTAGCTCCTAATAAATTAGCTATTCTTCCTTTGACTAAAAAAGATGGCTTGCCTGAACTTGCTAAAGAATTAATGGACGATTGTAAAAAATCTTTTCATTGTTTTTATGAAGAAAAAGATGCTATTGGAAAAAGATACCGTCGTCAAGATGCCATCGGAACTCCATTTTGCGTAACCATCGATCATCAAACCAAGGAGGACGGCACCGCTACCATTCGCTACCGCGATAGCATGTTGCAAGAGCGTATTGCTTTGAGTAAGATAAAGGAATTAGTCCTTGCGCACATAAGCTAGGCTAAACTTTTTTTAAGCAATTGTATTCAAAATACAACTTTTCACTTCCATGATTAGCTAGGAATTTTTGTTAAAACTGAGGCATACATAAATACAATTTTGAGCGAGCTTTCGAGCACCTGGCAGAGCGAGCGAAAAATTAGTATTTTGAATGATGAAGTTTTCTAACCAAAAGATTCAAAATGCACTTGCTTTTTATCCAACCCTAAGTCGGTCATATTTTTTCGTGCATCATCAATCATGGCTTTCCAACCGCATAACCAAACATGGGCTGTCTCTTTGTTTTCTTTTAGTAATTCTTGGTACACAGGGTGTACATATCCTATATGGGAGCCCGCTGGTACTTCTGTCTC
>CAITGN010000425.1:0-2125 GCA_903891965.1 uncultured Bacteroidota bacterium | reverse complement strand
CTGGTGATGATGGGATTATACTTAATGGGTATAGTGATGGCCCTTTTAGCACGTACGGTTTTAAAATGGTTTATAAATATTAAAGAGAAAAGTTATTTTATATTAGAGCTACCTGTCTACCGCGCGCCTCGTTGGAAAAATGTGGGCACTACCATGATACAGAAAGCAGGCATATTTGTAAGAGATGCAGGTAAGGTGATTATAGTAATTAGTATACTCTTATGGTTTTTGAGTAGTTATGGACCTTCTGCTCCTATGCAAAAAATTAATGAAAATTATGCAGCGCAAAAATTAGTGCTTGCAAATAATCAAACCCTGCAATCAAATACTGAAAACACAAAGACGCTTAAGCAAATAGAAAAGCAGTATAGTAGTGAAAAACTAGAAAACTCTTATGCAGGCATTTTAGGAAAAAAATTAGAACCATTGATTGCGCCCATGGGCTTTGATTGGAAAATAGGTATTGCCCTTGTTACTTCTTTTGCAGCAAGAGAAGTATTTGTGGGCACCATGGCCACTTTATATAGTGTGGAGGAATCGGATAATAGCTCACTGAGAGAAAAACTAAAAGCGGCGGTAAGGCCTGATGGAACACCGGTGTATAGTTTAGCAGCAGCTTTATCTTTAATGGTTTTTTATGTATTAGCCATGCAGTGTATGAGTACCCTGGCTGTAGTGAAAAGAGAAACGCAAAGTTGGAAATGGCCCACCATTCAATTTTTTATGATGACGGGGCTTGCTTATTTAATGAGTTGGTCGGTGTATGTAATTGCGAAATAATCGCTTGAAATAATTACCTATTAAAAGCTAATTTTAAAAAAGATAATTTTCTTACCTGCTTTTTACTTCCTCAAAAGCTTCATCATAGTCGGCACGAATAGTACCCATCATTCTATCCCAAATAAGAAAGTACAAACCATAATTGCCCTTGAAATATTTATGGTGTTGGTTGTGGTTGACAGAAGTGTTCACCCATTTGCCTATCATACTTTTACTGAAACCTTTTGGATATAATTCCCAGCCTAAATGGCCGTAAATATTATACATAATAGAAAGTAAAAAGAAAATGATAATATGTGTAGTATGCACTGGAATGGTAAATAAGAAAACCACGAAAATGCCTACTTCCACAATAGACTCTAAAGGATGAAACGCATAGGCTGCCCAGGGCGAAGGGTTGGTTGACTTATGATGCACCAAATGCATAATATTAAATAAGCTTTTATGATGCATGATGCGGTGCGTCCAATAAAAATAAGTATCGTGCATGATAAACATAATAGGATAGGCTAAAAAATAATAGAACCAGCCGTAATCACTAATATTATTGTATATAGTAGTATGGGGCTTCATTGCAGGGTTTGCAATAAAAAATAATGGAATGAAACCAAAAATTAAAATAGTAATTGTACTGTAGAATATTTCACGCAGGTAGTCGGAGTTCTTAGGAAAAAGGGATTGTATTTTTTTATGTAGAATCTTATTTTTAAGTACCACATAAAATAATAAGAAAACGGCGCCAGCTATTAAATAATACCTGCTGCCAATTCTTTGCAAAAAGAAAAAATATTTTTGAAAATCAAAAGCCATAACTAATAGTAAATATTGGACTGCAAATTAGCTAAAGAATTGGAGGATTACCAACCACTAATAGCTAAAATTTCTTTCGTGTGGTCCTTCGTATCAGGCTTATCAATAATATGTCTAACCATTCCTGCTTCATCAATCAAAAAGGTTGTACGAGTGGTGCCCATATAAGTGCGGCCCATAAATTTCTTCTGGCCCCATAAATTGTATTTGTCTACTATTTTCTTGTCCTCGTCGGCTATTAAAGAAAAAGGAAGTTCGTATTTAGCAATAAACTTCTCATGCGACTTCACCGAGTCCACGCTAATCCCTAAAATTTGTAACCCTTTCTTTTGCAAGGCTTTATAATTATCGCGCAGATTGCAAGCTTGCGCTGTACATCCTGGAGTGTCGTCTTTTGGATAGAAATAAAGGACAAGCTTTTGCCCCTTAAAATCGGCTATAGAAACTGTATTACCGTGCTGATCAACGCCTTTAAAGGCCGGCGCTTTAGAACCTTCTTTAATAACTGCCATATACTTGAATTGGCGGTGAAGAT
>CAITGN010000424.1:0-3336 GCA_903891965.1 uncultured Bacteroidota bacterium | reverse complement strand
CCCCATGACCTGGCCTATTAATAGTGGTAAGGAGTTTAAGGGAGTGTATAATTTGCACAATAAAAATTTAAGATTATTTGCAGCAAGTACTAAGGCTACAGAAGAAGATACAGTAGCCATTGAAGATTTAGCAAGTTCTGTTTTGCAAGATAAAATTGGCGAGAAAGACGCTGCTGTTTTAAGAGAAGATGTTGAATTAATTGATGGTGTATACGGAGCCCTAAACCCCGCCGATTATTTATCAGGAAAAATTGCGCCAGTGTTTTTTGGATCGGCTGTAAATAATTTTGGTGTAAAAGAAATGCTAGATACTTTTATTCAAATAGCACCGGTCCCAAGAGATAGAGAAACCAGTGTAAGAACTTTAGCGGTAGGAGAAGATAAATTCAGTGGCTTTATATTTAAAATACATGCCAACTTGGATCCTAAACACCGCGACCGTATTGCCTTTATGCGTGTATGTAGTGGAAAATTTGAACGAAATAAATATTATAAGCATGTTCGTTTAGAGAAGGATGTGCGTTTTAGTAACCCTTATAGTTTCTTGGCACGCAGCAAGGATGTTATTGAAGACGCTTATGCAGGAGATGTGGTAGGTTTATTTGATACAGGTAATTTTAAAATAGGAGATACACTTACTGAAGGAGAAAAATTTTATTTCACAGGTATTCCTACTTTCTCACCAGAAATATTCAAGGAACTCGTAAATAAAGACCCTTTAAAAACCAAACAACTTGAAAAAGGCATTACCCAATTAACCGATGAAGGGGTGGCTCAATTATTCACTCAGTTTGGTGGGAATAAAAAAATTATTGGTTGCGTGGGTGATTTACAATTTGAAGTCATTCAATACCGTTTATTACAAGAATATGGCGCTGCCTGTGAATTTAGAACCCTGCCTTTTTATAAAGCTTGTTGGTTAACTTCCAAGGATCAAAACAAACTACATGACTTTTTAAGATTCAAGCAACAAAATGCCGCTATGGACAAGGACGAAGCGCCAGTGTATTTAGCACAAAGTGAATGGTTCTTGAATACAGAAATTACGAATAACCCCGATATTACCTTTCATTTCACCAACGAGGTTAATAAATAATCAATTTAAAAAGAAACTAATAATTTAAGTATTGTTTTAATAAAATAATTATGAAGTCTAAAACGCTCAAACAAAATAAAGTAAACATTATCACATTAGGTTGTAGTAAGAACTTAGTGGACAGTGAAATGCTGAGCGGGCAATTGCTAGCCAATGAAATTGATGTGGTGCATGAGAATAAAAAATTAGATCATAATATAGTAGTAGTAAACACCTGTGGTTTTATTGATAAAGCCAAGGAGGAAAGCGTGAATACCATTTTAGACCAAGTAGCCTTAAAGAAAAAAGGAAAATTAGATAAGGTATATGTGACAGGCTGTTTAAGTGAAAGGTATAGAACCGACCTAGCCTTGGAAATTCCAGAAGTAGACGCTTGGTTTGGTACTATGGAACTGCCATTAATGTTGAATCAATTAAATGCCAATTATAAAGCAGAACTTTTAGGCGAGCGTTTATTAAGCACGCCTTCTCATTATGCTTATTTAAAAATTAGTGAGGGTTGTAATAGAACTTGTTCTTTCTGTGCCATTCCACTTATGAGAGGCCAGCATGTAAGTAAAACTATTGAGCAATTAGTGGCAGAGGCGGAAGGGTTGGTTAAAAAAGGAGTAAAGGAGGTAATGTTAATTGCACAAGAATTAACTTATTACGGATTAGATATTTATAAAAAAAGAGCACTTCCCGATTTATTAAATGCACTAGCCGATGTAAAAGGTTTGGAGTGGATACGATTACATTATGCTTATCCTAGCAAGTTTCCACTAGAGGTATTGGATGTAATGAGAGAGCGAGACAATATTTGTAAATACATTGACATTCCATTGCAACATGCAAGCAATAATATGCTAGCAGCTATGAAGCGTAATATTACGCGTGAAGAAATGGGTGAATTGATTAAAGAGATTCGCAAGCGCGTTCCAGGCATTGCTATTCGCACTACTTTAATTGCTGGCTTTCCTGGAGAGACTTTAGAAGATATAGAAGAGTTAAAAGGATTTTTAATTGAACATGAGTTTGATAGAGTGGGTATATTCACCTATAGCCATGAAGAAAACACTTCGGCGCATGATTTAGTAGACGATGTACCTGCTGCAGAAAAGCAAAGACGCGCTGAAGAGATCATGGAAGTACAACAAGAAATAAGTTTGGCTAGAAACCAAGCCAAAGAGGGTTTGGTATTAAAGGTACTAGTAGATAAAAAAGAAGCAGGCAGGTATTTAGGCCGCACTGAATTTGATAGTGTTGAAGTAGACAACGAAGTAGTTATTAATACTAGCAAACGCTTGAAGCCAGGCGACTTTGTGATGGTTAAAATTACCAAGGCCTATGATTACGATTTAGAAGGTGAATTAGTAGATTAACTTATTTTATTCTAATTGTAAACAAATACAAATTACAGATATTATTTCGCTTTTACTTTTGATGCATATATAGATAATATTTCTTAAATTGAATACGCATTCATCACTAAAATTATTTTATGGCAATAAATTGGAAAGGGGTATTTCCCGCAGTAACCACCAAGTTCACAAGCAACGATAGTTTAGATTTAGCTTTATTTACCAAAAACATAGAAGCTCAAATTGCAGCTGGTGTGAATGGTATTATATTAGGAGGCACTTTAGGTGAGTCCAGTGTGCTTACTAATGCAGAAAAAGAAATACTTGTAAAAGAAACAGTTAAAATAGTTAACGGAAAAATTCCTGTAGTTATTAATATAGCAGAAGGAAGTACTTCGGTGGCTATTCAATGTGCAAAGGATGCAGAGAATTGGGGAGCCAAGGGTTTAATGTTGCTTCCTCCTATGCGTTATAAATCGGATCATCGTGAAACAGTGCAATACTTTAAAGATATTGCCGCTAGTACATCACTTCCTATTATGATTTACAATAACCCCGTGGATTATAAAATTGAAGTCAGTATTGATATGTTTTCTGAATTAGCAAGCGTGCCGAATATACAAGCAGTGAAGGAATCGACCCGCGATATTACCAATGTCACTAGAATGCGCAATAAATTTGGAGATAGATTTAGTATTTTATGTGGTGTGGATACACTTGCTCTAGAAGAATTATTAGTAGGCGCCGATGGTTGGGTAGCAGGTTTAGTTTGCGCCTTTCCTGCAGAAACAGTGGCCGTATATAAATTAGCGAAAGCGGGTAAGATTGCAGAAGCTACAGAAATATACAGATGGTTTATGCCTTTATTAGAATTAGATATTCATCCTAAGCTAGTTCAAT
>CAITGN010000423.1:0-7797 GCA_903891965.1 uncultured Bacteroidota bacterium | reverse complement strand
TAGACTTAAAACAATTAGAAGCTGCTATGAAGCCTACTACAATTTTAGTAGCCATCATGTATGCGAATAATGAAATTGGCGTGATACAACCCGTAAAAGAAATTGGAGCGATTGCTAAAAAGCATGGCGCTTTATTTTTTACAGATGCAGTGCAAGCAGTAGGAAAAATTCCTGTGGATGTGATTGCAGACGGAATAGATATCATGGCTTTTACCGCGCACAAAATGTATGGTCCTAAAGGTGTAGGTGCTTTATATGTGAGAAGAAAAAACCCGCGTGTAAAAGTAACAGCACAAGTAGACGGCGGCGGACATGAAAGAGGTATGCGTAGTGGTACTTTAAATGTTCCAGGTATTGTAGGCTTTGGAAAAGCATGTGAGTTAGCGCGTTTAGAAATGGCTGCTGACACTGAAAGAATTTCAAAATTAAGAGACAAGTTAGAAAATGCCTTAAAGGTTATTGACGAGTCTTATGTGAATGGGAATCCAGCACACCGTTTACCACATGTAAGTAATATCTCTTTTAAATATGTGGAAGGAGAAGGTTTAATGATGGGCTTTAACAAGGACATCGCTTTATCTTCTGGTTCTGCTTGTACCTCTGCTTCTTTAGAGCCTAGTTATGTTTTAAAAGCCTTAGGTTTAGGAGATGACTTAGCACATAGCTCTCTTCGTTTTGGTTTAGGAAGATATACCACTGAAGAACAAATTGATTTTACGATTAAAGCAGTAACGGATACTGTTTTAAAACTAAGAGAAATGAGTCCTTTATGGGAAATGTTTAAAGAGGGGATTGACATTGACGCGATTCAATGGGCACACCACTAAAATGGGGCTGTATCTCTAGTTTCGAATTTTTTTAATAATTTTGAAAATATAAAATAAAAATAAAATGGCATATTCAGATAAAGTAATCGATCATTATTCTAATCCTAAAAATGTAGGAACATTAGATAAAGGTTCTAAGAGTGTAGGTACTGGTTTAGTAGGTGCGCCTGAGTGCGGAGACGTAATGCGTTTGCAAATTCAAGTGGACGAAGCGACTGGTGTGATTACCGATGCAAAATTTAAGACATTTGGTTGTGGTTCTGCGATTGCTTCTTCTTCTTTGGCTACTGAGTGGTTAAAGGGAAAAACAATTGACGAAGCTGTAAAGATTGACAATATGGATTTAGTAGAGGAATTAAATTTACCTCCTGTTAAAATTCACTGTTCAGTATTAGCAGAAGATGCTATTAAAGCAGCCATCAATGATTTTCGCGTGAAGAACGGACTAGCTGAATTAGTATTTGAACAAAGCCACGTTTAATTTAGGTCTTCTATTTACAACCCATGAGCGAAGTAGCCCAAGAAAATTCAATTTATGTTAGTGCTAAGGCAAAGGCCAAGGTCATGCAGTTAATGCAAGACGCTGGCGTTGCAGGAGATGCTAACTATTTTTTAAGAGTAGGGGTTGTGGGCGGTGGTTGTTCTGGATTAAGTTATAAGCTGGATTTTGATAATGAAATTAAACCCATGGATCAAGTCTTTGAAGACAATGGCGTTAAGATCGTGACCGATTTAAAAAGCTTTTTATACTTAGTGAATACCGAGTTGGAATTTTCAGATGGATTAAATGGAAAAGGCTTTTATTTCAACAATCCCAATGCCAGTAGAAGTTGTGGATGCGGAGAAAGCTTCGCGGTCTAATTAAAATAGCCCCTTAATAAAGGCTAGCAATACAAAACATAAGATTTTAGAAAATCATAAGATTATTATAATATTAAATGCCTCGTTATCACGGGGCATTTTTTTTGTAGCTTTGACCCATGTGGGCAATTTGTAAAAAAGAATGGGCGCAGTATTTTAATGGCTTAACAGGCTATCTAGTTATTGGCTTTTACTTAATCGTAAATGGACTGGTTTTATTTGTACTTCCCAATTTTAATGTACTGGATGCTGGCTATGCTTCTTTGCAAGTGTATTTCGATTTTGCCCCTTGGTTTTTGCTACTCTTGGTACCTGCCATTACCATGCATAGTTTCTCAGACGAATACAAGCAAGGCACTTATGAAATAATTAGAACCTTACCCATTTCACCGCTTCAATTAGTTCTAGGAAAGTTTTTAGGAAATGTATTCATTGTACTTGTAGCCATTCTACCTACTTTATTATATGCATTTACTTTAAACGCCTTAAGTGATATTGGAGGAATAGACTTTGGAGCTACTGCTGGTTCCTATTTTGGTTTACTATTTTTAGCAGCTTGCTATACAATGATAGGCATTTACATTAGTAGTATTACCAAAAATAATTTGGTCTCTTTATTGGTCTCCATTTTGGTTTGTATTTTACTATTCAAAGGCTTTCATTTTCTAAGTTTAATGCCCGCTTTTGCAAATGGAACCGATTTTTATATAAGTAAGCTAGGTTTAGAGGCACACTATATCAATATGAGTAAAGGTCTGCTTACAGCAGGTGATATTATTTACTTTTTCTCCATACTAGTTTTATTTGCCATAGGAAGCGTGGAGAACATAAAAGGTAAAGTAAAATATCTTATCACCGTAGGTTTTTTATTAATGGTGAATGTATTTTTTTCTTTTTATAATTTTCAATTAGACCTTACTAAAGAAAAGCGTTATAGTTTAGATGATAGTACGCAGCAAATAATAGGAGCTGTTAGTAAGCCTGTAAAAATACATCTGTATTTAGGGGGAGATATACCGCCTTATTATAAAAATATTGCAGCAGCCACTGCGCAGTTGTTGGAACGTTTTAAACAAATCAATCCAAAAGCTATTAGCTGGACAATTGAAGTGCCAAGTGAAATGTATAAGAACGATGAATTGTATCAATTCTATGATAGCTTGTCTAAAAGGGGTTTGCCTATTCAAAGAATACAATCTGAAAATGGGGCTTCCGATAAAAGAGTAGACCAGCTTATGATTCCAGGAGCGCTTATAGAAGTGGAGGGGCAGTCGCCAATAGTCATTGACCTTCGAAGTAGTAAAAAATATTTTAAACCTTATAATATTGTAAAAGATATTCCTGAAGAAGATAAGCAGGCGAGTGCGAATGCAGCTGTTGCATTATTAGAGTATAAATTTACACAGGCCATTTATTTATTGAACAGATCAGTGGTGCCCAATATTGCTTATATGACGGGCAATGGAGAGCCGGTAAATTTAACAGTGAATCATTTAGGGGAGTCCATCATGCATCAGTACAATTTAGCTGTATTTGATTTAAAGAAAGGCTTTCCCGATGCTCAAAAAATAAAAACCCTTCTTATTGTAAAGCCCACGCAGGCTTTTACTGAATTGGATAAATTAAAATTGGATCAGTATGTAATGGGGGGCGGTAATATTATTTGGGCCATTGATAAGTTATATGCTGAATATGATAGCTTGCAAAAAACCAGTGGATCTTATACTGCATACGATAGAAGTTTAGCCTTAGATGATTTACTTTTTAAATATGGTGCAAGAATTAATTCCAATTTAGTACAGGATTTAAATTGTGCTAAACTACCCATGGTTATAGGGAAAGAAGAAAATGGGAGTCCGATTATTCAAAGAATGCCCTGGCCTTATTTTCCTTTTTTAAATGGTAATGAGCAAAGTCCTATTGTACAGAATTTAGATAGGGTATTAACCTATTTTCCTTCAAGTATTGATACTATTGCAGTAGCAGGTATTCAAAAAACAATTTTACTTAGTACCGATTCTAATAGTCGTATACTTAGTTCGCCTAGTTTGGTAGATATGAATAGTGGTAAGAGGGAAGGAGAATTAGAGAGTTTTCAAAAAAATCATTTAGCCGTTGCTGTTTTATTAGAAGGTAAATTTCCTTCTTTATTTTCCAATAGACTTACTGCTGCAATGCGTGATAGTATCAAGGCATCTACTGGTAATATTTTTTTAGCAAAAGGAACTACTATTTCAAAACAGGTTATTCTTTCTGATGCTGACATACTCACTAACCAGGTAGATGTAAAAAGAGGGCCACTGCCTATGGGCATGATTCCTTATGAAGAATACCAGTTCGCTAACCATGATTTTTTTGTGAATACCATTGCTTATTTAAACGAGCCCACCAGTTTATTAGCATCTCGTCGAAAAGAACAAATACTGCGTTTATTAAATCCTCAAAAAGTAGAAGAAAATAGAATTTTTCTGCAAATTATTTTAGTATTTGGCCCCTTATTCGTTCTAGGACTTTTCTTTTTAATATGGACGGGATATCGCAGACGCCAATTTGCTATTTAGCAACTATGTTGTAACTTTATACTATGTCAACAGATCAATTAGTGTATTCAGTTTTTGGAGTGGTTATTCTTATTGCCTTAATCCTAGACCTAGGATTTTTAAGTAAAAAAAATGCCATCATTACTATTAAACAAGCCTTGCGTCAAACTTTTCTTTGGGTTTTACTAGCGCTTGCTTTTTTTGTATTTATGTGGATAGAGGAAGGGCAAAAATTAGGATTTGAATACCTTAGTGGTTACTTAATGGAATGGAGTTTAAGTATTGATAATATTTTTGTTTTCATTTTAATATTCAATGCGTTTAAGGTTAAAGAAAAACATATTCCTAGAGTATTATTAATTGGCATTTTAGCAGCTATTTTATTTAGAGTTGTTTTCATTACAGTGGGTGTTGCACTAGTTGCAAAATTCGCTTGGGTACTTTATATTTTTGGAGTATTCTTAGTATACACGGGTTATAAAATGTTTATAGCTGGAGAGGAAGACCATTTCGATCCTCATGAATCTAAAATTTATGTTTTTCTAAAAAAGTTCTTACCTATTGGCAATACCGATGGCGATGGTAAGTTTGTCATTAGAGATCATAATAATAAACCTTTGTATACAAGCTTATTTGTAGTAGTGGTTCTTTTAGCAGCTATTGACATTGTGTTTGCCTTGGATTCTATTCCAGCTGTGATGGGTATTTCAAGAAGCAGTTTAGTGATTTACACTTCCAATATTTTTGCAATTCTTGGTTTGCGTTCTTTATTCTTTTTATTAAGAGGGGCAGTGAACCAGTTCGAGCATTTGCAACAGGGTATTGCCATTGTATTAGTTTTTATTGGCGTCAAAATGCTTGGCGAACACTATATTAATATGTGGATTGATAAAAACACCCAAGTATTAATTTCTTTAATGGTGATAATTTTTTGTATTACAGGTTCTATTCTTTATTCTATATTTACGAGTAAGAAAAAATTAGCCAATAGAAATTCCCAGTAAGCCTCCTAAAAACTATCTTATATTTGCGTTAGCAAATACCACATTTACATTATACAAAATTTATGAACGGGAAAAAAGTCGCCTTACTCATTATACTTATTATATTCATTGATCAAGCTATTAAGTTTTACATTAAGCTTAATTATTTTATTGGAGAAGAGCATGCAATTCTTGGTTCATGGGCAAGATTACATTTCATAGAAAATGAAGGCATGGCTTGGGGCTTAAAATTTGGAGGTGGTTTTGGAAAAATAATTTTGACATTGTTTCGCTTGGCTGCAGTCATCTGGGGAACTTTTTTAATCAAAGGCTTTATTGAAAAAAAATACCATAATGGTTTTATAATTTGTGCAGCTTTAATTTATGCCGGTGCTGTGGGTAATTTAATCGACTCTATGTTTTACGGTCTACTATTTGAAGCAAGTGTGCCTTATACCACCATGGTGGCGCATTTATTTCCATTGGGTGGAGGTTACGCCTCTTTTTTACATGGAAAAGTAGTAGACATGTTTTATTTCCCTATTATTCAAAATGCACATTTTCCAAGTTGGTTCCCTTTTTGGGCAGGGGAGGAATTTGAATTTTTCCGTCCTGTATTTAATTTTGCCGATGCCTCTATAAGTTCAGGTGTAATTGCTATGTTTATCTTCCAGAAGAAGTTCTTCAGTGACACAGACATAAATGCCGAGCAAGAGATAATTGCCGAGCAGAAGTCCAAAACAAGCACTGACCAGCCAGAAGCCTAATACAAGATCCCTTTTTGCCTTATTCATCCACCTAAAAGAGGACTGTCCTTTTTTACAAGCTTATTCGTACCTTCGTGGCCTAAAAATGAGCTAGGATAAGCGTTGTATGAGTAAAAACTACCCTGAATTTAGTGGATTGAATCTGCCCCAAATAGAGGCAGAAATATTGGCTTCTTGGAAGTCCGAACAGGCTTTTGAGCAGTCGGTCTCTTTAAGAGAAGGCAAAACCCCCTTTGTTTTTTATGAAGGTCCTCCAAGTGCCAATGGAATGCCAGGCATTCACCATGTTATTTCTAGAACTTTAAAGGACATGGTATGTAGGTATAAAACCATGCAAGGTTTTCAAGTAAAAAGAAAAGGCGGATGGGATACCCATGGTTTACCCGTTGAATTAGGGGTAGAAAAAGAATTGGGTATTACTAAAGAAGATATTGGAAAGAAAATTAGTGTAGAAGACTACAATAAAAAATGTAGAGAGGCAGTACTTCGTTATAAAAAAGAGTGGGACGATATTACCAATAAAATGGGATACTGGGTGGATTTGAATAATCCTTATATCACTTTTGAAAATAATTATATTGAAACACTTTGGTGGATACTAAGTACACTTTATAAAAAAGGATACCTATATCAAAGTGTAAGTATTCAACCTTATTCCCCTGCAGCGGGTACAGGATTAAGTTCACATGAATTAAATCAGCCAGGCACTTATAAGGATGTAAAAGATACTTCTACAGTGGCAATGTTTAAAGCAGTAGCAAATGCAGGCAGTCAATTTTTATTTGATGCAGTAAATGCAGCGAATGTAAAGTCGAAGGAAATATTTTATATGGCATGGACTACAACACCATGGACCTTGCCTTCTAACTTAGGACTTACAGTAGGACCTAATATTGAATATGTTTTAGTAGCAACTTATAACCCTTATACAGCCATACCAGTGAATGTGGTGCTTGCTAAAAATTTAATATCTAAATATTTTAAAGAAGAAGGGGAAGGTCTAAATAGTTTTGCAGAAGGCGATAAACTTATTCCTTGGAAAATAATTGCTACTTGTAAAGGAACTGAGTTAAACGGACTTCGTTACCAGCAGTTAATGCCTTTTGAAGCCAATGACCCAAGTACATTTGAAGGAGATCCTTTTAAAATAGTACTAGGTGATTTTGTAACCACAGAAGATGGAACAGGTATTGTACATACTTCTCCTGCATTTGGTGCAGATGATTATAAAGTAGGACAAAAAAATAATTTAGGTATTCTTACACTAGTAGATAGAGAAGGAAAATTTGTAGAAGGTGTGGGAGAATTTAGTGGCCGTTTTGTAAAAAATTATAAAGACGAGAAAGACTACCAAGATGTGAACGTTGATATTTCTGTGAAGTTGAAAAAAGAAAATAGAGCGTTTAAGGTAGAAAAATATGAACATAATTATCCGCATTGTTGGAGAACAGATAAACCTATTTTATATTATCCATTAGACGCATGGTTTATCAAAACCACGGCTGTAAAGGATAGACTCATAGAATTAAATAAAACCATTAATTGGAAACCAAAGAGTACAGGAGAGGGTCGTTTTGGTAATTGGTTGGAAAATATGGTGGACTGGAATTTATCTCGTAGCCGTTATTGGGGCACACCACTACCAATATGGAGAACAGAAGACGGAACAGAGGAAGTTTGTATAGGATCGATTGAAGAATTAACCAAAGGATTTTTAGCTGCTAAAGAAAAAGGATTCAACAAAGATGTGAATTTAAAAATAGTGGATGGTAAATTAGATGTGGATTTACATAAACCTTATGTAGATCAAATTGAACTT
>CAITGN010000422.1:0-10295 GCA_903891965.1 uncultured Bacteroidota bacterium | reverse complement strand
TTGTAGTTTACGGTAATATTATCACCAGCTTTGAAGGCTGGATAGTCTTTTTTTGCGGTCAATTGCTCGTGTACAAATTTTACTGCTTCGCTCATAATACATTGTTTTTGCGGACGGCAAAGGTAGGAGAACCCACCTTATAATCCAAATTATTTGATCCAAAATTAATAATCGCCTATCTGGCAATGTTCACAGCCCTTTTCTCCCTTATAACGGTTACTTTAATTTGACCAGGGTAAGTCATCTCAGTTTGAATTTTTTGGGCTATTTCGAAGCTTAATTGATCAGAACTGGCATCCGTTACCTTTTCAGCCTCCACAATGACTCTCAACTCACGGCCCGCTTGAATAGCATAGGCTTTCTCTACCCCTTGGTAGTTCATGGCTAAGTTTTCTAAGTCCTTGATTCTCTGAATATATTGTTGCATAATCTCTCTTCTTGCCCCTGGTCTAGCACCGCTAATAGCGTCACAAGCCTGGATAATTGGAGAAATTACATATTCCATTTCCATTTCATCATGGTGGGCTCCAATGGCATTCACCACTGCTGGGTTTTCCCCGTATTTCTCAGCTAGTTTAGCCCCTAATAAGGCGTGGCTTAACTCAGTTTCTTCATCAGGTACTTTACCTATATCATGTAAAAGACCTGCTCTTTTAGCCAATTTTGGATTCAATCCTAATTCAGCTGCCATGATACCACATAAATTAGCAGTCTCACGAGAGTGCATTAATAAGTTTTGACCGTAAGAAGAACGAAAACGCATCTTACCAATAATTCTTATTAATTCTTTATGTAATCCATGGATACCTAATTCAATAACGGTACGCTCTCCAATTTCTGCAATTTGATCTTCTAATTGACGACGTGTTTTTTCTACTACTTCTTCAATACGCGCTGGGTGGATACGACCATCTGTTACTAAACGTTGTAAACTTAAACGCGCAATCTCACGACGAAGTGGATCAAATGAAGAAAGCAAGATAGCTTCTGGTGTATCATCTACAATTAAATCTACACCTGTAGCTGCTTCAATGGCACGAATATTACGACCTTCTCTTCCAATAATTTGACCTTTCATTTCATCTGATTCCAAATTAAATACAGTCACTGTATTTTCAATGGCTACTTCTGCAGCTGTTCTTTGAATAGATTGAATGATAATTTTTCTAGCTTCTTTGTTGGCCTTTTGCTTAGCGTCTTCAATAATCTCTTGTTGTAAAACAAGGGCCTGTGTTTGCGCCTCATGCTTTAAGCTTTCAATTAATTGTTGCTTGGCATCTTCAGCACTTAAATTAGATATCTTCTCTAACCTGCGTATATGCTCTTCTTGGTGTTTCTCTAATTCAGATCGCTTTACATTGATTAAGTCAATCTCGCGATTTAATTTTTCTTTAATCGCATCATTGTCTTTGACTTGTTTATCAATAGACGCCTCTTTCTGATTAATAGTAATTTCTTTTTGCTTAATTCTATTTTCCGCCTCACCAATTTTTTTGTTTTTCTCTAAAAGGTCACGATCGTATTCGGACTTTAATTGCACGAAACGCTCTTTGGCTTCCAATTGCTTTTCTTTTTTAATCGTCTCCGCTCTTAATTCGGTTTCTTTTAAAATATTAGCAGCTTGTGCTTCGGCTTCTTCAACTTGTTTTTTGGTATTGCGGGCAAATACAATTTTGCCTACGAGTAAGCCTCCGAGTAAGGAAGCGCCTCCAATGATGACGAATAATATGTTCTGGTCCATTGTTTAATTCTTGTTGTTTGTAAATAATGCATACTCCCCTTTTTCGTTGTTAATGAGGTTAAAACTTCATGGTGAATGAGGTTAAAACATTAATCCTATATTATTTATAAATCATTGATAGTCACCTATAGCAAGCTTCATTTCTTCTTTAACTCTAGGATGACGTATTTAGATTATTCATAATGCGTCAAAGGTTCCGCTACGAAGATAATCAAATAATGGAAAGAATGGAGTCGATGGAGGCAAATTATGTGGCTTAAAGGGCCTTTTCAATAGAACTAGAAAGCGCATCGATCTGATTTTGAATCGCTTCTAGCTCATAGAGGTTCTGACCCGTCTGCTGCTGCTCGGTGGTGAACCAAAGTAAAACCATGGAAATATAATCCTGCATATCCTTGCCCGCATAGGCATTTTTAAACTCTACCATTTTCTGGTTAATGAGGGCTGCCGTTTGACGGACCGCCTGCTCGTCCTTGGCAGCTAGTTTTATACGGTAGGACCTATCGGCAATAGTAATATTAACAGGAATTAAAGAGTCTTCTTGATGGTCTGTGATAGCTTGGTTCTCTGACATAGATTAAGGATTCAAATTTTTAATGGCAGTATCTATTTCTTTAATATAATGATCTACTTTTTTAACGAGGGCCGCTTTATCGGTGGGTTGCATACTAGCCGTGTTCACCATAGCAGCTGCTATTTTAGACTTTCCTTCTTGCACCTGCTCCATTAATTCTTTTACAAGGTTTTGCTCCTTGGTCAAACTTGCTTTTAACTGCAAATTTTCTTTTTCTATCAAAGCAGTGCGCTTTAATAAGAGCTGAAGCTTGTCCTGTAAATTAGCTAATGAAGTAGCAATATCCACCATATTTAAATGTTGATTTACTGAAAAATTTATTTTCTAATTTCTGCTTGCAAACTATTTTCAAATTCTTTAACCAATTTTTTCATCATCGTATCTATCTCCACATCGGTCAATGTTTTATCTGGCGCATTGAAGATAAAATTAATGGCCACCGATTTTTTCTGGTCTCCTAATTTTTCACTTTCAAATATATCAAAAACACTGCTTTGTTGAAGCGCTGTTAATTTAACAGCTGCAATACTTTGTTCAATGGCAGCATAAGGTGTAGCGCTTGGAAGCACCAAGGCAATGTCGCGTTCTACAGAAGGATATTTGGAAACTTCTTGGTAAACTACTTGCTGGCTTTGATACATTGTAAGCAAGTTGGCTAAATCGAATTGAATGTATAAAACCGATTGCTTAATACCAAAGGCTTGTAATTTTTTAGCACCAATAACTTCTACAGCACAAACTGTTTTTTTATCCACGACATAATTGACTTGACCTGCATCACCACTCTTCCACTGTCCAGTAGGAAGTCCTAATAGTTTACAAATTGCAGTAGCCATTCCTTTGGCCACAAAAAAATCGGCAGGCAAGGCCTTGGTTCTCCAACCTTCTGCATTTTGTTTACCTGAAATATAAATAGCTAATTGCTCCGACTCATAATATTTACCAGCTCCCGACTTGCCATATACTTTTCCCATTTCAAAAAAGGAAATAGAAGTATTTTTTCTATTAATATTATAAGCAATGGTTTCAAGACCTGTCTCTAACATAGAAGGACGCATCAGATCTAATTCTGCCGTTAAATTATTCAACATTTTTACAGAACGCGCAATAACTTCTTCAGAGAAATAGGCACTATTGGTAATTGAGTTGGTTAAAATTTCAGTGAAGCCTCGGCCAACTAAATATTGTGCAATCTTATCTTTAAACTTTTCTTTTTTCTCAAGTGGGTCAATGGCAGGGCTCATGGTAATCACACTAGGAATAGCAATATTATCAAGGCCATCAATTCTTAATACTTCTTCTACTATATCTGCAGCAATATTAATATCTGGTTTATGGTAAGGCACAGCTAATTCCAAACCTTCTGCTGTTTGATTTAAAATTTCAAAACCTAAACTACTAAGAATGGTTTTCACTTTATCTGTTGGATATACTTTACCACTTAACTTTTTTAAATAAGCAAAGGAAATGTTCACTTTCGTTTTAGGAGCTGGCGCAGGATATACATCAATCACTTCACTACATTTTCCACCCGCTAATTCTTGTATTAATTGAGCAGCATGTTCTAATACTAGCACTGTACCGTCAATGGCTACACCCTTTTCAAAACGAGTAGCCGCATCGGTTCTTAAACCATGGTGCACCGAGGTTTTTCTGATATGTACATTTTCAAATAGTGCACTTTCTAAAAATAAATTCGTGGTACTTGTTTTTACGCCACTGGTTAGTCCACCAAATACACCGGCAATACATAAGGGCTTTTGGGTATCGCTAATCATTAAATCATTCGCAGTTAATGTTCTCTCCACACCATCAAGTGTAGTAAACTTAGTACCTGCTGGATATTTTTTAACAAGAATGGTTTTATCTTTTATCTCCCCTGCGTCAAATGCATGAAGGGGTTGCCCTGTTTCATGCAAAATATAATTGGTAATGTCTACAATATTATTAATGCTTCTAACACCAATAGCTTGTAATTTATTTTTTAACCAAGTAGGAGACTCTTTCACTGTAACGCCTTCTATCACTACCCCAGAATATCTTTTACAACCTGCAGTATCTTCAATACTTACTTTAAAAGCTGCCACCGATTTATCTTTACTTGCTTGTTTTTTAAATGGACTAATAGCTGCCACCGGTGATTCATGATAAGATAAATAAGCACAAACATCTTTGGCTACACCATAATGACTCATGGCATCCATTCTATTGGGTGTAAGACCAATTTCATAAATCCAATCTTCATAAGATGCATAAATTGTTGAAACTGCAGTACCTGCTTTTATACTTGGATCCAAAACTATAATGCCTGCATGATCATCACTTAAACCAATTTCATCTTCAGCACATATCATGCCCTCGCTTTGTTCTCCTCTAATTTTAGCAAGCTTCATGGTAATGGGCTCGCCGCCTTTTGGATAAATAGTGGTTCCAATAGTGGCCACTACTACTTTTTGTCCTTTGGCTACATTGCTCGCCCCACAAACAATACCTAAGGGTTGGTCCTTGCCTATGTCTACCTTGGTTAGATTTAATTTATCTGCACCCGGATGTTTTACGACTTCTAAAACCTCGCCCACCACTAATCCTGCTAGTCCTCCTTTGAAATTTTCATATTTTTCTAATGACTCCACCTCAAGCCCAATAGAAGTTAAAATAATGGATAACTTTTCGGGGCTTACCTCCTGCGGTAAATATTCACTCAGCCAGCGATAACTAATCGTCATAGAACAATTTTATAGTATAGCTTCAAAAATACTAATTTTTAAGTGCTTTTAGTTAAAAACTAGGTGCAAAACCCGTTAATAACCCCCTTTTTTTGTGGATTTCAGATGGCGAAGACCTGTGTACAACCCTATTGCAAAACTAAATTTCTTGAAGTCCTAATTTGGTTTGATTTTCGCAGTAAGAAAATTGGTCAATCACTATGTCTATCCCTAGTATAAATACAAACAGAACAAAGAAGAAAAATAGCAATATAGATATTAGTTCTATGATGTATGGAAAGATTCCACCACAGGCAAGAGAACTAGAAGAAGCGGTGCTAGGTGCCATACTCTTAGACAAAAGTGCATTCGATACCATTAGTGAAATTTTAAAGCCAGAATGTTTTTATGTAGAAGGGCATCAACTTATTTTTAGTGCCATGCAGGGCTTGCAACAAAAGAACATGCCCATTGACATGCTCACCATGGTGGAAGAATTAAAAATGCGTGAGCAGTTAGATATAATTGGTGGCGCCTACTATATTTCTAAATTAACCAATGTGGTTGTGTCTACCGCCAACATTGAAGCGCATGGTAGAATTGTTTTACAAAAATTTATTCAAAGAGAATTAATTAGAATAAGTGGAGAAGTGATTGCAAACGCTTACGAGGATAGCACCGATGTTTTTGATTTACTAGATGATAGTGAAACAAAAATGTTTAACATTACTAATAACTATTTGAAGAAAAACTTCGTGGATATTGGAGACGCCTTAGCACATGCCGTTACGCGTATTGACCAATTAAGAACGAAGAAAGATGAGATATCGGGCGTACCTAGTGGATTCACTTCACTCGATAGAATTACTTACGGATGGCAACCTACCGATTTAATTATTTTAGCAGCCCGTCCTTCTGTGGGTAAAACTGCCTTCGCTTTAAACTTGGCGCGTAATGCAGCACTGCATCCTACTAAACCACAGGCCGTTGGATTTTTTAGTTTAGAGATGAGCGCTTCTCAATTAGTACAACGTATTTTAAGTGCGGAGAGTGAAATTAAAATGGAAAAAATTTCAAGAGGTAAATTAGAAGAATACGAATACCAACAATTACATAGCAAGGGTATTAAAAAATTAGAACAAGCCCCTATTTATATTGACGATACCGCTGCCTTAAATATTTTTGAATTTAGAGCAAAGGCAAGAAGACTGGTGAACAAACACCAAGTTAAAATAATCATCATTGACTATTTGCAATTAATGAGTGGCTCTGGTGATAGAAATTCTAATCGTGAACAAGAGATTAGTAATATTTCAAGAAGTTTAAAAGCCTTAGCAAAGGAATTGAACATTCCTATCATTGCACTTTCTCAATTAAGTCGTGCGGTTGAAACTAGAAAAGAAAGCAAGATGCCTCAGTTGAGTGATTTACGTGAATCGGGTGCCATTGAACAAGATGCGGATATGGTTATGTTTATTTACCGTCCTGAATACTATGAGGTAATGAGCAATGAGATGGGAGAAAGTACACAAGGGGAAACGCATATTAGAATTGCGAAGCATAGAAATGGTCGATTAGATTTAATTAAACTAAGAGCGAATTTAGATATTCAAAGATTTGAAGAATGGGAAGGTGATGCAGGCATACCAGGACTAGCAAGCAATTACAAACCATTGCAACCCAGTTTAAATAGTGGTGGCACACCAGATGGCGGTAAGTTCTTTATTCAAGGTAGTAAAATGAATGAAGGCGAATTTGACGAAGGCATTAATGACGACCAACCGTTTTAAATAAGTCGAAACTATGTCGATACCTTATTTTTACGAGCCTAGTATTTTGTCTGGCCAAACTAGTTTTACCTTAAATGAAATAAGCAGCAAGCATTGCGTTCAAGTACTTAGAATGCAAGAAAATCAAAGAATAGATATTACCAATGGCATGGGCTATTTATTTGAAGCTACTATTCTCACTGCGCATAAAAAAAATACTATTGTACAAATACAATCCGAAAAGTTTATAGCAGCCCCCTCACAAAAAATTACTTTAGGCATTGGGCTTCTAAAAAACCTTACTAGGTTAGAATGGCTATTAGAAAAAGCCACTGAGATGGGTGTTTATGAAATTATGCCACTTCTATGCGAGCATACATTGTTTGAAAAATTTAAGTTGGAAAGATTTCAAAATATTTTGCAATCTGCCATGATACAAAGTCAACAGGTATGGTTACCTATTTTAGGCACACCTGTAAAATTTAAAGAAGCCATTCAAAATCAAAAACAAGTACAGAAATTAATAGCGCACTGTGAAGATGGCAATAAAATAAATATTAAAGAAATAGAAGCCGGCGCTGATTTGCTATTATTCATTGGCCCTGAAGGCGATTTTTCTTCTACAGAAATTGAATTAGCCCTTGCAAATAATTACCAGGCCATTCAATTAGGACCTACCAGGCTTAGAACAGAAACAGCAGCCCTATTTGCTTTAAGTGTCTTAAAAAAATTCTAATTTCAATATATGAATATGGCTGCAAGCATTATTGAAGTAAATACCCCTTTATTAGAAAAAGAATTTCTAGAAATTAATGCTTCTTTAAATAAAAGCAATCCTAATTATATACGCCCCTTAGATAATGAAGTCGTTCAGGTATTTGATCGAAGTCATAATAAATTATTTAAAGGGGGTGACGCTAAAAGATGGATAGTCCAAAATGAAGAAGGTATTTGCACCGGTCGCATAGCTGCATTTTATTACGAGAGCTATAAAAATAAAGGCACTGAATATCCTGTAGGTTGTGTAGGTTTTTTTGATAGCATGAATGACCAAGCCATAGCGAATTTACTTTTTTCGACTGCACAAAAATGGCTCAGTGAAAATGGGATGGAGGCCATGGATGGTCCTATTAATTTTGGAGATAGAGATAAATGGTGGGGCCTCATGGTTAAAGGATTTGATAAAGAACCTATGTATGGTATGTCTTTTAATCCAAGTTATTACGAAACACTTATCACGAATTATGGTTTTCAGAATTATTATAATCAATATTATTACCAAAAGGATTTACGCGAACCTCTTCCTGCTCGTTTTGAAGAGCGTTATAATAAGTTCAAAGCCAAGCCCGATTATTCAGCCCTGCATTTAGATAAAAATAATTTAGAAAAATTTGCAAAAGATTTTGTGCATATATACAATAGTGCCTGGGCGCAACATGGAGAAGAAAAAGCCATTACCCTTGACCAAATTTTAAAACTATTTAAAACTTTGAAAGCGGTGATGGACGAAAGAGTGATTTGGTTTGCTTACTATAAAGAAGAACCGATTGCCATGTTCATTAATATTCCAGATGTGAATCAGTACTTTAAATATTTTAATGGGAAATTGGGGCTGCTTCAAAAACTACATTTGCTTTGGATGAAGTTTAGAGGAAGCAATGATAAATTAACAGGTTTGGCTTTTGGAGTGGTACCTAAATACCAAGCCTTGGGCATTGATAGTTATTTAATTAATTGCTGCTATATTATGCTGCATAAAATAAAATTGTATAGCGGTTATGAAATGGGCTGGGGCTGCGGACTGGAATCCTAAAATGGTCAATATTTATAAAAGCCTGGACGCTCAACCTAGCAGACAAATGGTCACTTTTAGACATATTTTTAACCCCAGCGTCCACCCTTTTGAAAGACATCCTCCCATGGATTATAGTGCAAAATAAGGGCGCACAATAAGGGCCTAAAAGGGGCTTTAACAATTAGGGGATAAGATTTATTTCCCCGGTGAATACTTTTGATTTTGAATGTGTATATTGCGCGTCAACTATGGATAATTTCGTCGTTTCAGCAAGAAAATATAGGCCCCAAAACTTTAATACAGTGGTGGGACAAGCGCCTATTACTACTACTTTAAAAAATGCCATTTTAAACAATCATTTGGCGCATGCCTTTTTGTTTTGTGGCCCAAGAGGAGTGGGTAAAACTACTTGCGCGCGTATTTTAGCCAAAACCATAAACTGTACTAGTATCACCAAGGAGGGAGAAGCCTGCAATACTTGCGAATCTTGTGTTTCTTTCGAGAAAGGCGCTAGTTTAAATATTCATGAATTAGATGCAGCTTCTAATAATTCAGTAGATGATATCAGAACCCTAGTAGAGCAAGTACGCTTTGCACCTCAAGCGGGTAAATACAAAGTATATATAGTAGATGAGGTACACATGTTAAGTACAAGTGCCTTCAATGCTTTTTTGAAAACATTAGAAGAGCCGCCACCTTATGCTATATTTATTTTAGCCACTACAGAAAAACATAAAATTCTTCCGACTATTTTAAGTCGTTGTCAAATTTTTGATTTTAGAAGAATAACTTCTAATGATACCGTAGCACATTTAGAAGAAATTATTGGTAAAGAAAATATCAAGGCTGAAAAAAATGCATTGCAATTGATTGCACAAAAAAGTGAAGGCTGTATGCGTGATGCACTTAGTATTTTAGATAAAATAGTAAGTTTCTCCAACGGCGCTTTAACCTACGAGAACACCTTAGAGCATTTAAATATTTTAGACGAAGCTTACTTTTTTAAATTACTAGAACACCTTACCACGCAGGATTTAACCAATGCCATGTTGTTGTATGATGAAATTAATCAGAAGGGGTTCGAAGGTGACATGGTATTATACGGGCTGGCTAGTTTTATCCGAAACTTATTAGTTTGTAAAGATCCGGCTAGTGCTAAATTATTAGAGTCTATTGAAGGCTGGAGAGAGCAATATATTAGTGTAGCGAAGGAAGTAAGTACTCCTTATTTAGTAAGCGCCTTGAATTTGTTAAATGAAGCCGAGATTCAATTTAAAATGGCGCGTAACAAACGACTGCATGTTGAAATGGCCATTATAAAACTTAATTTTTTGCAACAAGCAATTGAGTTAAGCATGGAAGATAGCCAAGTAGTAAAAAAAAAACTAGTTGATAGCCACTACCCCATTCGATTAAAAAAAATCATTCCTTTAAGTAATTCAGTGGTAACAAGTGAGGCAAAGTTAATCATTGAGCAAAAAGCACCTCGTGTTGCAAGTGCTCCAGTAAAAAGTTCTACGACTTTGCCAAAAGTAGAAAATGATACTAAAGCTACAAACGAGTCTGTTATTGAAACAAAGCAAGCTCCATCAGTTTCCAAAACTTCTTCTTCCACCACTCCTCCAGAATCCAATATTCCAAAAGGAAATAATAAAAATTTATTAGCAGTACTTCAAAATAAATATGGAGAAAAATACAAAATTGAAGAAGT
>CAITGN010000421.1:0-2736 GCA_903891965.1 uncultured Bacteroidota bacterium | reverse complement strand
TTAACTTGAATACTCACTTGCAAACAAATAAAAGTATGAGTCAAGAAATAAAACAAAATAATATTGCTTTTGTGATAGGGGCTTCTTCGGTGGGCACCTTAATTGAGTGGTATGATTTTTACATTTTTGGAATGCTAGCAACTATTATTTCAAAGCAGTTTTTTCCTGCAGACGCAGGCACAGCAGCACTTTTAAGCACATTAGCCATATTTGCAGCAGGCTTTATTGTTCGACCTTTCGGGGCCTTGGTCTTTGGAAGGCTTGGCGATTTGATTGGACGCAAACACACATTTTTACTGACATTAATCATAATGGGGGGATCTACTTTTGCCATTGGACTTGTGCCTGGTTATGCCAGTATTGGATGGGCGGCACCCATTTTGGTATTAATACTGCGTTTATTACAAGGTTTGGCCTTGGGAGGTGAATATGGCGGAGCGGCTACTTATGTGGCTGAACATGCTCCAGCGGGTCAGAGAGGTTTTTGGACAAGTTGGATTCAAACCACCGCAACGCTTGGTTTATTTTTAGCATTGGGTATTATTATATTAATAAGAACCAATCAAGGGGTAGAGAAATTTAGTGCAGAGTGGGGTGGTTGGAGATATCCATTTTGGATATCCATTTTACTTGTGGGCGTTTCTGTATTAATAAGAATGCGTATGAGTGAGTCGCCTATGTTTTCAAAATTAAAGTCTGAAGGAAAAACTTCGGTTAATCCATTGAAAGAAAGTTTTGGACATAAGGCCAATTTCAAAATGGTTTTATTAGCATTATTTGGAGCGGTGATGGGACAAGGTGTGGTTTGGTATACAGGACAGTTTTATGCACAAAGTTTTATTGAAACAGTTTGTAAAGTAGAGTTTGTACAATCGCGCAATATTATGCTGATTGCTATTTTAATGGCAACACCTTGTTTTGTTTTATTTGGATGGCTAAGTGATAAGGTAGGAAGAAAATGGATTATGTTAATAGGTATGTTGGCTGCAGTTTTAACTTACAGACCTATCTACAAAGAATTTATCAATATTACATCTGCTGCGAATAGAACTAAAATAATAGATGCAAGACTTACTAGTACCATGACTAGTTATCCTACATATGATGCCAAGGATAAAACGAAGATGTATTTAAAACAAGAAACCGATACTACTTATTTTGATGGATCTGTTTTTAAGTATTATAGAACAGATACCATTATATTAAAAGCACCAAGAGATGAATCAAGACCTATTACTTTAATTAATCCAGACATGATTCAGTATAGTTCTCCTAATCCAAATTTGGTCGTGGAGAAAACATTGGGTCATGCGGCTTATTGGGATATGATATGGTTGGTCTTTATTCAAATAGTATATGTAACCATGGTTTATGGCCCTATTGCCGCCTTCTTAGTAGAAATGTTCCCTACTAAAATTAGATATACTTCCATGTCTCTTCCTTATCATATAGGTAATGGGGTCTTTGGGGGCTTGGTTCCTTTTTTAGGTACTTTAATTGTAGAATTTACTAAAAGCTCGGCGCATCCTGCTGGAGATTCTTTAGCGGGTTTATGGTATCCCATTGGCGTTGCTTCTGTATGTTTTATTATTGGGCTTATCTATTTATCTAATAAAATAGACAAAAATGTAATGGACTAATAAAAATGTAATCAACTAATGGCTTAAGTCATTATGTGTATACTTCTTTAAAATAAAAAAATGATTTATATGAATACGGTTAAAAAATTATTGGGATATATATGGATGCTAATGGCACCTAGTATTATCTTGTTCTTAGTATATGAAGCTTATGATAAAATTTCCAAAGCCTCTGCTGCATTACAATCCAATGTAATTTTGCAGTGGGTTATTATTTTATTAATTTTTACGCCTATCTGTGTTGGGTTTTTTATTTTCGGAACCTATGCTATCAAAGGCGAATACGATCATTTGCCAGCTTCTTCTGCAGAAATAGAATAAGGGAAAATCATTTTATATAAGTACTTTTGATTTATGTCATTAGTAGTAAATACCCTTTGTAAAAATTACGGCCATCAAATGGCGGTGAATGAGGTTTCTTTTCAATTAAAGCCTGGAGAAATTGTTGGCTTTTTAGGCCCCAATGGTGCTGGAAAGTCTACTACTTTAAAAATGCTCGCTGGTTTTTTAGAAGCCGATAAAGGTTCTATTGTTTTAAACGCAGCCGCAGTTCATCCAAATGCAAGTGATGTAAAAAAACAAATTGGCTACCTGCCAGAGTCCAATGCACTTTACCAAGACCTATATGTAAAAGAATATTTACAATTTTTAACAACAGTACATTCTATACCGAATGCAGCTGAAGCCATTAATGCTGTGATTGAGCAAACAGGACTTCAGTCAATGCAACATAAAAAAATAGCAGCCCTCTCCAAAGGATATAAACAAAGACTAGGTATTGCTGCTGCCATTATACATAAGCCAAAACTTATTTTATTAGATGAACCCACGGCTGGTTTAGACCCCAATCAACTCATTGAAATTAGAGCCTTGATACAATCACTTAGCAAGGACACCATGATTTTATTTTCCACACATATCTTACAAGAGGTTACGGCCATATGTGATCGAGTGTTAGTATTACACCAAGGAAAGCTAGTGGCAGACGAGCCCATAGGTCAGTTATTGGAAAAACACGATGCAAGTTTAGAAGATATATTCAAAATGCTTACCCATTAAAAAAAAGGGTGTAAATTGCAGTCTCCTTTTTGAATCA
>CAITGN010000420.1:0-1823 GCA_903891965.1 uncultured Bacteroidota bacterium | reverse complement strand
GGATTTCACCGAATACCAACTACCAGTAGACTTATAAATACGTGCTTTCATGCTCTGCGAAGATAAAAGTATTTGTTAAGAACTACACTACCCAAAAAGCAGCACAAATTCAATATCTTTGCGCCATGAGTCAATTTGCACATGATAAAGTGGTTCCCTATAGCCAAAGTAATGCCGAAAAGAAAGAACAGGTAGCTACTATGTTTGATTCTATTGCAAAGCGTTACGATTTTTTGAACCGTTTTTTAAGCCTGGGTATTGACCAGGGATGGCGTAAAAAAGCCATCGCTCATTTGAAAGATAAAAAAATTAATCATTTATTAGATATTGCAACGGGGACGGCCGACATGGCCCTAATGGCTAATAGTCAAATTCATCCGGGTAAAATTACCGGTATTGATATTTCAGAAGGCATGATGCAGTATGGGAGAATTAAAATTCAGCAAAAAGGATTGAGTGAAAAAATACAATTAAGCTTGGGCGATAGTACTTCCATTCCTTTTGAAGCTTCCACATTTGATGGAGCCATGGTAGCCTTTGGAGTACGCAATTTCGCCAATTTAAAAAAAGGCTTAGAGGAAATTCACCGCGTTTTAACGCCAGGAAGTAAACTCGTGATTTTAGAATTTTCACAACCTTCAAGTTTTTGGTTTAAGCCCATTTATACTTTTTATATGAAATGGGTAACGCCCAGTATTGGAAAATTATTTTCAGGCAACAAAGAAGCTTACGCCTACTTAAATGAAAGTGTCATTGCTTTTCCAGAAGGGGCTGCTTTTTTAACTATATTAGAGCAAGCAGGTTTTAAAAATGTTTCACAACAAAAATTAAGTTTAGGCATATGCAGCATTTACTGCGCAAGCAAATAATCACGGGAGCCTTACTGCTTTGCATTTCTTTTGCGTCTTTAGCGCAAAGAGGCGAAGTATATCAACCCTTCCATGACGAACTGCCTTATTATTTAGGAATGAGTATTGGCCTAAATAATAACTACCTCAATTTTAATAGAAATATTGATTTCATTCGACCTAATTCAACTGCTGTAAGCAGTATTAATCCAATAAATAATTTAGCCTTAAACCTGGGGCTGAGTGGAACATTAAGATTAAGTAAGCATACCTTACTTAGATTAAACCCTACTGTACTAATTGCAGGTTCAAAAAATTTATACACGTTTACAAAAAGAAATAACCCAACAGATACCCAAACAATGAATGCAGCTTCTGCTATTATCAATATTCCTTTGGCACTAAAAATTGAATCTGATAGGTATAATGCATTTCATTTTACAGATATAATGCGTCACTATGTTTTTTTAGGTGGTAAAATTGATTACGATTTATTAGGATCCAATAGATCTGTAATATTAAGTAGAAATACAGCAACCAGTAGCAGAACGCCTTATAATAATACACTCAATGGACTTGACTATGGTTATGAAATGGGCCTAGGGCTTAGTTTTTATTTACCCTACGCCACTGTATCACCTGAAGTAAAATTTAGTTATGGCTTAAGAAATTTAAATAAAGGCGATGCGCTTTTATCAAGCATTCGAGATGTCACTGGCAACTTTGTTTATTTTACCATTCATATAGAAAACTAAATGAGTATGAATACCTACTTAATAAAAAATACCCAAATAGTCAATGAAGGCAAAACTATTCAAGCAGATGTCTTGATTAAAAACGGCCGCATTGAAAAAATAGCAAGTCAAATAGATACCAAGGGTGCAATTACAGAAATCAATGGGGAGAATCAATTTTTATTACCAGGTGTTATAGATGATCAAGTGCATTTTAGAGAGCCTGGCTTAACCCATAAAG
>CAITGN010000419.1:0-2415 GCA_903891965.1 uncultured Bacteroidota bacterium | reverse complement strand
CGCCTATATTAAAAAAACCGATACCCTTCAACATCATATACCCAGAAGAGCCACTAGAAGGTCGGCCATTTTACCAGGCTGGGGTCAGATTTACAATAAACAATATTGGAAAGTACCTTTAGTATATGGAGTGCTGGCTATACCTGCTTCTACTTATGTGTACAACAATGATATGTACTTGAAAACAAAGTTTGCCTATGAAGCAAAGTTTAAAGCTGAAAAAGGCGATAATAGCGACCTATCCAAAATTGATTCAAAATTGCAAAACTTAAGTATTGGTTCATTACAGAGTTACCGTAATATATTTAGAAGAGATAGAGACTACTCAATCATGTACTTTATTCTAGCCTGGGGTGTGAATGTAGTGGACGCTACAGTATCAGGTCAGTTAAAAGAATTTGATGTAAGTGATAATTTATCTTTTAGAATGGTGCCTTATGTACAACCTCAACAACAACAAACGGGTTTATCCTTGCAATTTCATTTTAAAAATTCCCATTCAAAATAATTTAATCGCAGGCTTATGAAAATTGCATTAATAGGTTATGGTAAAATGGGAAAAGCCATTGAAGAAATTGCTTTAAGTAAAGGACATGAAATTGTCTTAAAAATAGGCGCTTCTAATACCTCAGACTTTACCAAAGAAAATATACAAAAGGCCGATGTTGCCATTGAATTCACTGGCCCAGATACTGCTTTTGAAAATATAAGTAAATGTATTCAGTGGGCTGTGCCTGTAGTATGCGGCTCAACGGGTTGGTTAGACCATTTTGAAAAAGCCAAAAAGCTTTGTGAAGAAGAAAAAGGCTGTTTACTATATGCAAGTAATTTCAGTATTGGCGTGAATTTATTTTTTGAAATAAATAAGCAGGTGGCCGCTTTAATGGAGCCTTATGAAAACTATGATGTATCTATGACCGAAACCCATCATACAGAAAAAAAGGATGCACCAAGTGGCACAGCCATAAGTTTAGCCGAACAAATACTTGCTCAAATAGGCAGAAAAAAGAAATGGATAAACGAGGCAAGCAGGGAGGCAAGCGACTTAATTATTCGTTCTGAAAGAATTGACCCAGCCCCTGGTACCCATACCATAAGTTATGATTCAGCTATTGATAGTATTGAAATAACCCATACGGCCCATACCCGCAAGGGCTTTGCCAGCGGCGCTTTATTAGCTGCGGAATTTGCCAATCAAAAAATAGGTATCTTTACCATGAAAGACGTGCTAGGTCTTTGATTAAAAGCTTATGCTATCTAAAAAAACTCAATACGCATTACAAGCCCTCTCCTATATGGTAGAGAAGCACAGCGACGACCCTATTTTGATAGCTGAAATTGCCAGTCAAAAAAATATACCCATTAAGTTTCTAGAAAACATTTTACTAGAATTGAGAAAAGCAGGTTTTTTAGAAAGTAAAAAAGGAAAGCATGGTGGCTACTTTTTTGCCCAAGCTCCAGAAAAAATAAAATTATCTTCTATTTTCAGAATTATAGAAGGCCCTATTGCACTACTTCCTTGTGTAAGTTTAAATTTCTACGAAAAATGCGCCGACTGCAATGAAAAAAAATGCGGCATTAATAAAGTCATGGCCGCTGTAAGAGATAACACTTTGGCCATACTAGACAACAAAACAGTAGCCGATCTTAGTGCTATAAAATAACTAATATGAAAAAAATATTTCTACTGTTTTTCATAGTCATCGCATTCAATGCTTCTTCACAAAGTTTAATAGGGGGTGATAATATATTAAAAACAAATTTATCGGCTGACGCTATCAATAACTATAATATCACTTACGAGAAAAGTATTAACCACTTTATTTCTTTGTCTGTGAATTATAAAAGCATGCCGCTATCTAAACTGCCTTTAAAATCTATTGCAAAAAAATTTATTGATAACCCTGCTATCGATTTTGATAATTTTAAAATTGGCAATACCACCATTACTTTCGAAGGCCGTTTTTATTTAGGCTTATCAAAAATGTCTGGTTTTTATATTGGGCCTTATATTCGTTATGGTAATTATGACTTATCGGTTCCAGCTTCTTATACCTATACACCCGATAAAATTTTTCCTACTGAAATTGTAAAACCCATTACAGCAGTTGCCACTTTAGATGGCACAGTGAGAACACAGAGCTATGGCGCCCACGTAGGTATGCAATTTCAATTATTAACTAAACTAGTATTAGACATCTCCTTTATGGGAGGCCACTATGGAACCTCCACTGGAAAACTTGAATTTAGCCCTCCAGTTGCATTTCCAAGACCAGCCCAAGATGCTTTGAAACAAGTATTAGACAATACAAAGGCCGACCCATTTAAACTAAAATCCACAGTAAATGCCAATAAAGCAATGGTGGATATGGAAGGCCCTTGGTGGGGCTTAAGGGGACTAGGCATTGGCCTTGG
>CAITGN010000418.1:0-3366 GCA_903891965.1 uncultured Bacteroidota bacterium | reverse complement strand
TGGCTAAACTAAAAGCCTTTGTGTTTCCTAGTAAATCTTTAGCGCCGGTAGTATCGTCATTGCTTAATGCAATTCCTTCTCCTGGTTTAAAAATATTTACAAGTACTAACCCAATTAACAAACTCACAAGCGACGCTGTTATAAACCATAACATGGCCTTACCTCCTACGCGACCCACTGTTTTTAAGTCGCCTAATTTTGCAATACCTACCACCAAAGTGCTAAACACAAGTGGCGCAATAATCATTTGCACCAAGCGCAAGAAAATGGTCGTTAATAATTTGCTGTTTTTGGAAAAAGAGGCAATAGTTTCTTCATTATAATTTTCATGTATATAATAGCCTAGAATAGCCCCAGCAATCATGGCAATGACAATGTAAATAGTAAGTTTATTCGATTTTTTCATGCAATAGTAATTACTGCAATATAAGACTTAAGTATTAAAAAAATAAGCAAAAAAAAGGGGCATTTTCCATGTAATTATAGCCTGATTTTGCAAAAAAAGTGCTATTTTCCAAGATAAATTGAAACCACAACAAACCAATTATTTATGAGTTTATTTAGAAAGAAAGATTTGTCAGCCATGTTAGCACAGGCAGATGATGGTGGGAAAGGATTAAAACGCACTTTAGGTGCTGGTAATTTAGTGGCCTTAGGTGTAGGTGCCATCATAGGAGCAGGCTTATTTGTAAGAACTGCCGCTGCTGCTGGACAAGCTGCAGGACCAGGCGTTACTTTATCCTTTATAGTAGCAGCCGTAGGTTGTGCCTTTGCAGGTTTATGCTATGCAGAATTTGCTGCCATGATTCCTATTTCAGGTAGTGCTTATGCATACTCTTATGTTACCATGGGAGAAACAGTTGCCTGGATTATTGGATGGGCTTTAATTATGGAATATGCATTAGGAGCAGCCACTGTTTCTATTGCTTGGAGTGAATATTTAAACAAGCTGCTGGGAGGAGCCATACCTTATGAATGGAGCCACTCTCCGCTGGAAAGCATAACGGATTCAGCCGGTGTGCTTCATCATGGAATGATTAATGCACCTGCCTTAGTTATTTTATTATTGTTAACCTTATTATTAATTAAGGGAACGCAAGAGTCTGCTGTAGTCAATGCAATTATTGTATTTGTTAAAGTAGCCATTGTAATTTTATTTATCATTTTAGGCTGGCAGTTTATTCGTCCAGAAAATCATACCCCTTATTTGATTCCTGCTAATCAACCACCCGTAATAGATGCTTCTGGTAAAATCATTGCAGACTACTCTAGTGTATTCAAACATGGCTGGGGCGGTGTTCTAGGTGGTGCAGCTATTGTGTTTTTTGCTTTCATTGGTTTTGATGCAGTATCTACAGCAGCACAAGAAGCAAAAAATCCTAAAAGAGATATGCCTATTGGTATTTTAGGTTCATTAGTAGTATGTACTATTTTGTACATTTTATTTGGACACGTATTAACAGGTGTTGCCAACTGGAAAGATTTTGTGGATCCTTTAAAAGGTCGTGAAGCATCTGTTGCTTATGCGATATCAACTTATATGACAGGCTATGGCTGGTTAGCCACTGCTGTAACAGTCGCTATTCTAGCAGGATTTAGTTCTGTTATATTAGTGATGTTAATGGGTCAATCACGCGTATTCTATTCAATGGCCAATGACGGATTACTTCCTAAAGTATTCTCTGAATTACATCCTAAGTACAGAACGCCGTATAAGTCTAACTGGATTTTATTTGTTTTCGTTGGTGGATTTGCAGCCTTTATCCCAGGTAATGTAGCAGGTGATTTAACATCCTTTGGTACATTATTTGCCTTCGTACTAGTGAGTGCGGGTATTTGGATTTTACGCAGAAAATCACCTGATATGGAGCGTCCATTTAAAACTCCATTGGTGCCATTGGTACCCATTTTAGGAGCAGTTATTTGCTTAGCCATGATATTCGCCCTAGATGGTCAAACTTTGAAAGTAGCCTTTGCTTGGATGGCTTTAGGCCTTGTCGTTTACTTCCTTTATGGACGTAAGCATAGTAATTTGAATAAATAATTTTATTTCAAGATAAATTAGAAAAGTCCTCTCGATTACTCGGGGGGACTTTTTTTTCTTATTTTTGCAACTCTTAATACCTACAACTATGGGAAGAATATTTGAAGTTAGAAAAGCCACCATGTTCAAAAGATTTGATCGTATGGCAAAGCAATTTACCCGCATTGGTAAAGAAATTGTTATTGCTGTAAAAGCAAGTGGCCCTAACCCAGATGATAACCCTGCTTTAAGAAGATGTTACCAGAATGCAAGAAGTGTAGGTATGCCCAAGGACAGAGTAGAAGCGGCTATTAAAAGAGCCATGGGAAAAGATACTAGCAACTATGAAGAAATATTATACGAAGGTTATGCGCCCCATGGTGTGGCTTTGTTAGTGGAAACAGCTACCGACAATCATGTAAGAACAGTGGCGAATGTAAAAAGTCATTTTAATAAAGGGCATGGCACTTTAGGCAATTCAGGAAGTGTAAGTTTTCAATTTAAAAAAATGGGTGTATTTAATTTAAAGCCCGAGGGTTTAAATATGGATGACCTAGAACTTGATTTAATTGATCATGGCTTAGATGAATTAGGAGAAAGTAATGACGACAACGGAAATGCAATTATAGTTCTTCGTTGCGCTTTCACCGATTTCGGAAATTTACAAAAAGCATTAGAAGATAAAAACATTCATCCCATTAGTGCAGAACTAGAATGGATACCCACTACCACCGTGCCAGTTTCAGATGAGCAAGCAGAAGATATTAGTAAATTAATTGAACGCTTGGAAGAGGACGAAGACGTGAATAAGGTATTCCATAATATGGGGTAGATTTACATCACTTTTTATTTTTTAAATAAAAAAAGTAATGTAAATCTCTCTAATGATTTTTTTTCAAAAAATTGTAAATTTTTCGAAATACCAACACTAGCTTATTATGCGAATTATTCATACCATATTATTAGCAGGCTTTCTTTTACCCACCCTAAAAGATACTAGCCAATTGAAACCCAACTATTATAGCCTTAGTGCAGATTTAAAAATTGCGCCCAATTACTATACCACTAAAACAGGATTTTTTTGTAATACAGAAAGGTCAGTGGAAAAAAGAACAAAGCTGGCTGTAAAATTTAGATTGGGATCGGTAGAACAAACACAGAAATTAGAAGGCTATAATTTATCTAGTAATACACAACATTAGATTAGGCTACTCAGCCATCATTTCATTAATCACATTTATTATTTCCTCGGTATTCGGTTTAGAGAAATAATCTCCATCACTACCAAAGGCAGGACGGTGTGCTTTTGAGCTTAGTGTGCGCGCTGCTACATCTAACCAACG
>CAITGN010000417.1:0-4296 GCA_903891965.1 uncultured Bacteroidota bacterium | reverse complement strand
GTGCCATTAAAGGTCAATACCCACCTGGTTCTACTTTTAAACCCATGGGTGCATTAATTGCATTAGATGAAGGACTCATTACGCCTAGTTTTGGATACAATTGTTTTGGCTTATATACATCTTGTGGTGATCCCAGAAAATGTGAACACCATAATGCAGGCCATGCTGCTAACTTGCAACTAGCTTTAGCCAATTCTTGTAACTCTTATTTTTTACAAGTATTTAGAATGGCTATTGATAATCCTCAATACCATAATGCAAAACTAGGTTACTTAAAATGGAAACAATACGTTAATAGTTTTGGTTTAGGTAGAAAGTTAGGCATTGATTTACCTAGTGAAAATAGAGCAAGTATACCCGATACCGCTCAATACAATAAAGATTTTGGCGGGGCTAAGTACTGGAATAGTTGCTACATGTTAACCCTTGGTATTGGACAAGATAGAATGACAGCTACTCCTTTACAATTAGCGAATGCCATGGCTTTTATAGCTAATAAAGGGTATTATTATACGCCGCATTTTATTGATAGCGTAGAGGAAGAAGACGAGGTAGATAAAAAATTATTAGCCAACTTCCGCGTGAAACAACAAGTGACCAAAATACCTACTGAATATTTTGATATCATTAAAGAAGGTATGCATGGTGTTACCGTTTTTGGAACAGCTGCCTTTATTAAAGTGCCAGGCCATGAATTTTGTGCGAAAACAGGAACAGCGCAAAACCCCCACGGAAAAAATCACTCCTTATTTGTTTGTTTTGCCCCTAAAGATAATCCCAAAATTGCAGTAGCTGTGATAGTAGAGAATGCAGGCTTTGGTGCCACTTGGGCTGGACCTATAGCAGGACTGGTTATGGAAAAGTATTTGAATGATACTTTAACCAAAGAAAGTAAAACCAAGGTTGATTACTTATCCAATGTGGATTTGATGCCAGAAGCTATTAAAGCCTGGTATATTCGAAACAATAAAACAGAAATGCTTAGTCCTATTGAATACAACAATGATGAATTAGCAGATATTTGGGATATGGAAATGCTTTCTGAAACAACTCCTATCAAAACTAAATTAGATACTATTATAAAATTAGATACAGCTACTCCACCCGTTCAACCAAAAGCGCCTGCGCCTAAGAATAAAAAAATGAAGGAAAATGCTTTGAACCCTAAGCTGAAAAAAAAGAAAGTAAATAGTAAAAAGAATAATGTCAGCATCTAGTAACAATAATAATTTTTCAAAAGGTACCGACTTAGCAGTCATCCTTGTTTACCTAATCATGGTAGCGATTGGCATTATGTGCGTTTTTATGGTGGAGTATAATCCCAATTTAGACTGGAGCAATTCTTTTTTAACAGCTAAAACAAATTATAGTAAGCAAATTTACTTTGCTATTTTCTGTGGATTTGTAGCCATTTTTATTTTACTTATCGATAGTAAACTATTTACAGCTCTTGCTAATATTTCTTATGTACTGGGTATCTTATTAATGTTAGCCACTTTTGTTTTAGGTAAAAATATAAACGGATCCAAAAGTTGGATTCCTATTGCAGGTGGTTTTAATTTACAACCAGCAGAATTATGTAAAATTTTTACCGCTTTAATATTAGCCAAGTTCATCTCCAAACCCGAAACCGATTTTACTAAATTAAAGTCTCATATCATTGCTGGTATTATGATTACCCTTCCAGCAGTATTATCCATCATGCAACATGAAATGGGTCTGGCCTTGGTGTATAGCGCCTTTATATTTGCCATGTACCGCGAAGGACTTCCTCCTGTAATACTAGTCATTTTGCTTTCTTTTGCTATACTTGTTATTGCAACTTTATTATTAGCGCCTACTACCCTATCTATTATCTTAACTGCCGTAGCTGGGTTATTTATTGCAAATATGATTAAAAGGTTTAAACGCAATAAAAATAATATCTTAATTGTACTTGCCATTTGGATGGTCAGTTTTGGCACCGTTCGATTTGCTGTGCCCTATATTTTTAACAATGTTTTTGAGTGTTATCAAAGTACCCGCATATACTCCATGATTGGTAAAGAGTACGATTGTTCTTTAAATAAAAAATCGGCTAGTGCTAGCACAGAAAGAAAAAGTAAGAAGCCCGATGATTATAATGTGAAACAAAGTAAAATTGCCATAGGCTCTGGTGGCTTTTGGGGTAGAGGTTTTTTAAAGGGTACACAAACTAGAGGAAGATATGTACCCGAACAGCATACCGATTTTATTTTCACCTCCCTTGGTGAAGCTTTTGGCTTTGTAGGCACTTTCAGTTTCTTAGCCCTTTATTTATTTTTCTTATTTAGACTTATAAGAATTGCGGAAAGACAAAGAAGTACTTTTTCAAGAGTATACGCCTATAGTGTGGTGGGCATTTTCTTTTTTCATATTGCGGTGAACATCTGTATGACTGTTGGCTTGTTTCCAGTAGTGGGTATTCCACTGCCTTTAATTAGTTATGGAGGGTCTTCCCTACTAACTTTTACAGTGCTTTTATTTATTTTATTAAGATTAGACGCAGACAGACAGATGGTGCTGCGTTAATGCTTATTTTTGCAGTATGCGCATTTACCCTTTATCTGAAGGCAGTTTTTCTATTGATGAAACAAAGGTCTTTAAACCTTTTAATAGCAGCAGTCCCGATTATCCTAATAGGCCCAAGGGTAGTATACTTGTAGAAGTGCAACCCTTTGTACTTATTACCGACAACGATATAATTTTATTAGACACGGGGCTTGGCTATTTAAATAATTTAAGTGTATTACAAATTCATGAAAATTTAATGGCCTTGGGTATTGACCCATCAAAAGTGACCAAGGTATTTTTAAGTCATTTACACAAGGACCATGCAGGCGGGATAAGTTATTTACATCCTATACATCAGGAGCAATTTATAAGTTTTCCATATGCAAAATACTATGTGCAAAAAAGAGAATTTGAGGAAGTCATGCAAAATAGCAGTAATGCAACACTTAAAGCCCAAGTGGGTATGCTGGAAGAATTTAGCGGAACGGTATGGCTTACAGAGGATAAAGGAGTGATTGATGATTTGATTTATTATGAAATAACGGGCGCACATTCACAGTTTCATCAAGTAGCCTGGGTGAAAGAAAATGATGAAATTATTTTTTTTGGTGCAGATGTTGCTCCACAATTACAACAAATGAAATCAAGATTTGTGGCCAAATACGATTTAGAGGGGAAGAAAGCATTAGAATACAGACAGCAATGGTGGGAAGATGGGAATAAAGAAGGCTGGACCTTTGCATTTTATCATGATATTAGTCATCCTACTTACAAAACAGGCCTTTCAATCTAAAACAAACATTCATTAGGAATCAATGCTGGTAAGGCTTTCACGAAAGCCCGCTTTATTTGTACTACCTTTGTGGTATTCTTATGACAAGTCCTAATAATAATTACGCGCAACAATTTAGAAGAAATGTATCTGATAAATATATTATCTATAATAGTTTGTTTGCTGCACTTCCTTATTCAGGGGTAGCCAATGTTGGCGCTTTATTACCCATCTTATTACAAACCTGCGAAGAAGGGTATGCGAAAGAAAAATCGCCCAATGAGATTATTGATTATTTTTTTACTAGACATACACAAGTAGAAACAGAGACAGAAAAAATTGATCACCTTTTTAAATATGTTCAATACATAGAAAGACAGGTAGTACTGTTTGATGCGATTGAAGATGCTGCTTTCACTACTGTAAATGATATGGAAGGACCTGGAAGTTTAAAGACATTAATACGTGATGCCAACTTCACTGGGAAAAATGAAGCCTTAAAAAATAAATTAAAAGATTTTAAAGTACGCATTGTATTAACAGCTCATCCTACTCAATTTTATCCTGCCAATGTTTTGGGTATTATACATGATATGGGCCTGGCCATTGGGAAAAATGAATTCAATACCATTAACCAATATATTCAGCAATTAGGCCTGACTCCTTTTTTTAATAAAAAGCAACCTAGCCCTACCGACGAAGCCTTGAACTTAATGTGGTATTTAGAAAATATCTTCTACTATGCAGTGGGCAATATTTATAATACCATTATGAATGAAGTATTTGATAATCACTACGAAAACCAAAACCCCTTTATTGAATTAGGCTTCTGGCCAGGCGGAGATAGAGATGGCAACCCCTTTGTGAATGCGGCTACTACTATCAAAGTGGCTAAGGCATTAAGGTCTAGTATTATTGTATGTTATTATAGAGATATTAGAAAGCTAAAACGCAAACTTACTTTTTCGGGTATTGATATACTGATGAACAAG
>CAITGN010000416.1:0-8634 GCA_903891965.1 uncultured Bacteroidota bacterium | reverse complement strand
CTCAGACATTTTAATTAGAATTGACGAGCTCTATGCCGACTTAGATATTCTTTGGGTACTTACGGGCCAAAGACAAATGATCAACGCTTCCAATGACCCCTCTGGCGAATTTGGTAGTATGAAATTGGATGAATTTATATCCAAGTATGAAACAGAGAATAGAAAAATTAAAGTTTTGGAATCGGATGTAGAAAAACTACAAGTCGTATTGAATGATAAGGATAAAATTATCTCCCTTTACGAAGTCATAGCTAGTAATAAAATAAATTCGGCACCATCTGAGAATAATCATCAAATGATGCCGAATCAATAATATTTATTTAAGCATAAGAGGCAACTGGTTCACAAGTACACACTAAGTTTCTATCTCCATGCGTATTGTTTACTCTTGCCACCGTAGGCCAGAATTTATTTTGTTGTACATAATATAATGGGAAGGCTGCTTCTTGTCTTGTATAAGCATGGCTCCATTCATTTGCACAAATTACTTTCTGTGTATGGGGTGCATTTTTTAAAGGGTTGTCTACTTTATCAGAAACCCCCTTTTCAATAGCGGTAATTTCATCATGTATAGAAATTAAGGCATCGCAGAAACGATCTAATTCTGCTTTGTCCTCACTTTCAGTAGGCTCAATCATAATGGTACCAGCTACTGGGAAGCTCATGGTAGGTGCATGAAAGCCATAATCAATCAAACGCTTGGCTACATCTTCTGCTTCAATACCCGCAGTGGCTTTAAAAGGTCGAAGGTCAATGATAAATTCATGCGCACAAGTGCCATTTTTTCCTGCATATAGAATGGTATATTTTTTCTCTAAACGAGATTTCATATAGTTCGCATTTAAAATAGCATAAGCAGTGGCTAATTCTAAACCCTTTGCACCTAACATTTTAATATAGGCGTAACTAATTAATAAAATACTTGCCGACCCCATAGGAGCAGCACTTACGGCACCAATTTTATTTTTATTGTAAACATGTCCTGGTAAGAAAGGAGCTAATTTATCATTTACACAAATAGGGCCCATGCCTGGTCCGCCGCCACCATGTGGTATAGCGAATGTTTTGTGTAAATTTAAATGACAAACATCGGCACCAATATTACCTGGGCTTGTTAAACCTACTTGCGCATTCATATTCGCGCCGTCCATGTAAACAAGTCCGCCTAATTCATGAATGCTTGCACAAATATCAATAATGGTTTCTTCAAACACACCATGGGTAGAAGGATAAGTAACCATAAGACCCCCTAAATTATCTTTATGTAAGGTGGCTTTCTCTAGTAAATCTTTCATGTCAATATTTCCAGCTGCATCACATGCCACCACAATTACTTTAAAGCCAGCCATTACTGCACTTGCAGGGTTGGTGCCATGTGCACTAATAGGAATTAAGACAATATTTCTATGTGTTTGCTTATGATGTTCGTGGTAAGCACGAATAGTTAATAAACCTGCATACTCACCTTGTGCACCACTATTTGGTTGAAGGCTACAAGCAGTGAAACCTGTAGTTTCACATAAGTAAGCACTTAATTCTTTGGCAATTTCTTGATACCCTAAAGTTTGACTACTAGGTGCAAAAGGATGCATAGAACTAAATGCAGGCCAACTTACTGGAATCATTTCCGTAGCAGCATTTAATTTCATGGTACAGCTTCCCAAACTAATCATGCTGGTATTTAAAGACAAGTCTTTATTTTCCAATTGTTTGATAAAACGCATCATTTGTGTTTCACTATGATGTGTATTGAAAACCGGATGTTGTAAATAAGTAGAAGTTCTAACTAAAGATGCTGGAATAGAAGGAGCTCCTGCAGTTTTACTACTTGCTTTTTTACCTGTGATTTTTTCAAATAAGCCAACTACTTTTTCTATTTCACGAGCACTAATTGTTTCGTCAATAGTAATGGAAATACTATTGTCATTTTTTCCATCATTGAAATAGCGGAAATTAATATCAGCAGCTAAGGCTTCTTTTTGTAAAGCAGCAATATCAAAACCTGAGAAATGTAAGGTGTCGAAATAAAATTTATTAGATTGAGCTATACCCAAACTTGCTAATTGCGCTTCTAAATTTTGTGCTAAACCATGAATTTTTTCAGCAATTTTTTTCAAACCTACTGGTCCATGATAAATAGTATACATCACTGCCATATTCGCAAGCAAGGCTTGTGCAGTACAAATATTTGAAGTGGCTTTTTCTCTTTTAATATGTTGCTCCCTTGTTTGCAAAGCCATTCTTAAAGCTCTATTACCTTGTGCATCTATACTTACACCAATTAATCTTCCTGGCATACCTCTTTTAAATTCATCCTTAGTGGCAAAATAAGCTGCATGTGGTCCGCCAAATCCCATGGGCACTCCAAAGCGTTGTGTATTACCTACTGCTACATCTGCATTTAATTCTCCTGGGCTTTTTAATAAAGTAAGCGACATAATATCGGCTACCAAAATCACTAAGCCGCCTGCTTGATGCACTTGATCAATAAAAGCAGTGTAGTCCTCAATGCTTCCTGTATTATTTGGGTATTGTAAAATAGCACCGAAATAACTGTTGTCTATTTTTGCAGAAGTATAATTGCCTTCTTCAATTTGAATATGAATAGGAGTGGCTCTTGTTACAAGTACATCCTTGGTTTGAGGGAAAATAGCACTGTCTACAAAAAACTTAGGTTGTGTAATAGTATCTGTTTTGTTCACATGATTAAAAATCATAGCCATGGCTTCTGCAGCTGCAGTGGCCTCGTCTAATAATGAAGCATTGGCAATAGGCATTCCCGTTAAATCACATACCATGGTTTGAAAATTCAATAAACTTTCTAAACGGCCTTGCGCAATTTCTGCTTGGTAAGGAGTGTACTGCGTATACCAACCTGGGTTTTCAAAAATATTTCTAAGTATCACTGTAGGGGTAATCGTGCCATAATAACCTTGACCAATAAAATTGGTTGCTACAATATTTTTATCTCCTATTTTTTTTAAAGACTGCAACATTTCAAATTCAGAAAGTCCTTCTGGAATTTGCATTGGTTTTTTAGAACGTATAATACTAGGAACGGTTTTTTCAATTAATTCATCCACCGATTTTACGCCAATAGAGGCTAACATTTTTTCAGTGTCTTGGGCGCTAGGGCCAATATGTCTTTTGATAAATTCTGCTCCGTTGGTATTGAGTTGCAACATAAATAGGGTGGTTTAAAAAATGGATACAAAGATACAAAAAAACCACCCCCTTTAGGAAGCCAATTCTGACTGTGGGGAAAGCTTGTGGATGAGCCCTAAATAGTTTACATTTGAGCTATTATTATGAGCCTATCTCTTGAACAATTATACGAAGTACCCGCACCTGAAACACTTAAAAAATTCCAAAATTTTTTAAAAAGGGTAGATAAACGCAAAATACTTAAACAATTGCCCGACTTACATGAAGCCGCCTTTGAAAAAGTAAATTGTTTGGACTGCGCTCGTTGCTGTAAGAATTACTCTCCTAGGTTTAAAATGCCCGATATTAAAAGAATTAGTAAGTACTTAAGAATAAAGGAAACGGTATTTATAGACACTTATTTAGCCATGGATCAGGAAGGAGATTATGTAGCCAATACTAAGCCATGTCCTTTTTTAGGTGGTGATAATGCTTGTAGTATTTATGAGCACCGCCCAAGTGATTGCCAACGTTTTCCTTATACCGATGAAGATGTATTTTTTAAGCGTGCAGCCATTACTATGAAAAACGCTGAATTCTGTCCCATTGTGCATGATGTGATGCATGGACTTCTAACTGCTCCTTAGTTTTATAAAACTATTTTTCTTTAAAACTATTTCTCTCTAAATATATTTCTCTAAAACTAGTATTCCATTTTTCTTAAACTAGGTGCCTTGAACCAAGTGGTCAGCACTACAATTATAGTCATGGTTCCACCAAAAACAACAGAAGGAATTACGCCTAATAATTTTGCGGCCACACCACTTTCAAATTGACCAAACTCATTACTACTATTAATGAACATGGAGTTTACGCTCATTACCCTGCCACGCATATGGTCGGGTGTTTTCAATTGAACAATAGTACCTCTTACGATCATGCTGAAGCCATCTAAGATGCCGCTTAATAATAAGGCTGCAAAAGAAAGCCAGAATAATTTAGACAGCGCAAATACTATAATGCAAAGGCCAAATCCGCCAACGGCAATTAATAATTTTTTGCCTTGACCTGCATTCACTGGGAATAGGGTGATAATAAATATAATTAAGATAGCGCCTATATCGGAGGCTGCGTTTAACCAACCAAATCCAATGGGGCCTACTTTTAATATATCAACAGCATACACAGGAATCATAGCTACAGCGCCTCCAAATAAAACTGCAAATAAATCCAAGGAAAGAGCGCCTAATAATTCTTTAGTATTAAATACATAACGCAAACCTTCTTTCACACTCTCTAAAGTTTTTTGATTGGCTACTAAATCGGCATGTGGCGGCTTGGCTTTTATTTTTGCAATAAAGAAATAACCAATGCTTACTAAACCCACCACCGATATCAATGCCCCGGTATGGCCATAGCCTGCAATAATAAATCCAACAATGGAATGACCTAAAATAGAAGCGGTTAACCAAATACCTTGGCTCCAAGTGGTCGCATTTTGTAATAAGTCCTTGGGAATAATAGCTCCTACAATGGTACCAAAGCTAGGCCCCGTAAAGGATCTAATAATACCTGTGCAAAAAACAACAAAGTAAATACAAATAGCAATAATAAGGGTACTATGTGTAGCAAAAGCATTTGCATTATCTGATTTGTCATTATATATAGATAAGCCCAATAAAACTATAGCACATATCCAATACAGGCTCACACCTCTTAATAGTAGTTTTCTTTTTTCACTTATATCTATGACATGACCTGCATAAAGTGCTAAGGAAACTGCAGGTATCACTTCTGCAAGACCTATAAGTCCAATAGCAAAAGGTTCGTTGGTTAATTCGTATATCCACCAGCCCACTAAAGTGCCCATCATTCTAAGGCCCATTATAAATAAAAAGCGACCTAACATTAGATTTCTAAATTCAACCACTTTTAAAGAGGCGAAGGGGCTAATCTTAGGGGTGCTAGTTATTTCCATACTACTAAGTTAGGGTAAAGTAAAATAATGCTGTCCTTGTTCTAAATCCTTGTCAAGGGCGTCGGTGATTACTTTCAAATGTGCTTCATTGTATATAAAATCGGCATTGGCAGCGTCTATATAAATGGTTTTTATTTGATGCTGTTTTATATAGCTTGTATAGGTCTCTTGAATTCTAAATAAATAGTCATCGGGTATGGCTTGTTCGAATTTTCTATTTCTCTTTTTAATATTTCCTTGTAATTTATTAACGGGAGCGTGTAAATAAATTAAAATATCGGGTGGAGTTAATTGTTGAGAAAATACATCAAACATTTTTTGGTATAATCTATATTCTTCATCAGGTAAATTCACTTTAGCAAACAATAAACATTTTGTAAATAAATAATCTGATATAATGAGTTCTTGAAATAAGTCATTCTTTTTAATGAGTTCTTGTTGCTGTTTAAAACGTTCTGCTAAAAAAAATAGTTCTAAAGGGAAAGCATATTGCTTTGGATTTTCGTAAAACTTAGTAAGAAAAGGGTTTTCTGCAAATTCTTCTAATACCAACTTGGCATTATAATGCTTAGAGAGTAGTTGAGATAGGGTGGTCTTGCCTGCTCCAATATTTCCTTCAATGGCAATATAACGATGATTCATAATGTCTAAAATAATATCTAAAATGCTTGTGCCAAATATAGCAAGCAGTCGCTTTATTCACTGCTTTTTTTATACACAACAGAAGAATCTCCACATTCTTTTAACAATACCTCGTTGGTTTTTAATAAAATAGGGTGCATAAAGCTTGGGGCAATTTCTGCCAAGGGAATTAAAACAAATTTTCTATCTGCCATACTAGGATGTGGAATAGTTAAGTTGGATGAATTTATTATTTCATCATTAAAATAAATAATATCAATATCTATTATTCTAGGGCCTAAGGGAATTTCTCTTTTTCTACCTAAGGCCATTTCAATTTTTAAAATTTCTTCCATGAGTTTCTCCGCCTCTAATGTAGTTTCTATTGCTAAGGCTTGATTTAAAAAAGCAGGCTGTTCTTTATAACCCCATGCCTCTGTTTCGTAAATAGAAGAAATGGCTGTAATTCGGCCACAGTCTATGTTTATTCTAGATCTTGCAGCAGCTAAGTTTGCCATTCGCTCACCCATATTACCACCTATCAAAAGGTATACATTGTTCATAAGAAGGATTCTTAAAGTAGCTCAAATATCCATAATTTTACAGCGCCTCCCTATTTTAAATGCTTCTATTTTTATTCAATACATATGAAACAGTTTTTTAAGACCTTTTTTGCTTCTTTATTAGCACTTATTATTTTTAGTTTATTAGGTATCGTATTAATAGTATCTATTGCGGCTGGTTTTTCAAAAGAAGAACAAAAAGTTACAGCTTCTAATTCTGTATTAGTCATTGATATTGCAGAAAATTTTGAAGAGCAAACAAAGTCCGATCCTTTTTCTGAAATTATGAGAAAAAGAAATGGCAAGTCTCCAAGTTTGACTCAATTAATTGGTTTAATTCAAAATGCAAAAAAAGATTCAGCCATAAAAGGTATATATATTAAGTGTGCACAAAATCCAAACGGGTATGCATCTTCTGAAGAAATAAGAGCAGTCCTGCTTGATTTCAAAAAATCCAAAAAATTTATTTTTGCTTACGGTGAAACCATTACCCAAAAAGGATACTGGATAGCGAATGTGGCCAATCAAATTTATACGCATCCGCAAGGGGGCTTAGAATTTTCTGGGTTTAATTATGAGACTATGTTTTTAAAAGGCTTATTAGATAAACTAGAAGTAAAGCCTCAAGTATTTTATGCAGGTAAATTTAAAAGTGCCACAGAGCCATTTAGGTATGCTCAAATGTCAGAGGCGAATAAACTACAAACTTCTGTTTGGTTAAATGCGCTTTATGCAAGTTTTATACAAGGGGTATCCGATACAAGAGGCATAGAAGTGAATGCTTTAAAAGAAATGTCTAATGAAGGTAAAATACATTCTGCCAATGATGCGCTTGAAAATAATTTAGTAGATGGATTATTATACGATGATCAAGTCAAAAAATTAATTGCTAAAAAGTTAAGTGTAAGTAAGACAGAAGATATTTCTTTTGTGACTATTAATGATTATGCTGCTACAGTAGCTTTAAGAGGTTCTGGCGCTGGTAAAATTGCTATTATTTATGCCGATGGAGATATTGAAATGGGCAAGGGTAGTGATGCTATTGCAAGCGATGATTACAGAACACTTTTAGAAGAAATAAAAAATGATAAGTCTATTGATGCGGTGGTATTAAGAGTGAATTCACCAGGAGGTAGCGCTTTAGCGAGTGATATTATTTGGAGAGAGATTGAATTATTGAAAAAAGAAAAACCAGTAGTGGTAAGTATGGGCAACTATGCTGCCTCTGGTGGTTATTATATTGCTTGTGGAGCCGATTCAATTTTAGCTGACGCCAATACCATTACTGGTTCTATTGGTGTATTCTCTGTAATACCAAATATAGAAGGCTTTATGAAAAATAAGCTTGGTATTACATTTGATAGAGTAAAAACAAGTCAATATGCAGATGTGCCTTCTACTACAAGAACAATGAATGCAACGGAGGAAAGATTTATGCAATCTGGGGTTGATAGTACTTATCATACATTTAAATCACGCGTAGCGAAAGGCCGTAAGAAATCGATAGAATATATAGACTCTATTGCACAAGGAAGAGTTTGGATAGGAGCTGATGCAGTGAAAGTAGGACTAGTTGATAAAATTGGTAATTTAAACGATGCCCTTGCCACCGCTGCTAGAATGGCAAAATTAAAAGGCTATAGTACAAAGGCTTATCCTGAATCAAAATCATTTATAGAAGAACTTATTAGTGGTTATGAAGACAATATCAAGACCAAGGCCATTAAGGAAGAAATAGGAGAAGCACAGTGGCAGGTATTACAACAAGTAAAAACAGTCAAGCAAATCATGGGTAAAACCCAAGCGCGATTGCCTATCTTTGTGGTGAATCATCCATAGTGCTATGCGTCCATACAGTCAATTAACAGCCATGTTAGCCATTACGAAGGCTAGCCTACGCTCCATATTTAGAAGTCCTTCAGCAGTTGTATTTAGCATTGCCTTTCCACTTATTTTTATTTTAGTATTTGGCTTTTTAAGTAGTGGTGGTAATATTAATGTAACAGTGGCCATGGACAAAGGCTCCGATACACTAAATCCTGTATATACTTCTATCAAAAATATACCGGGCTTCAATTTCTTAGAAGGCGATACCACAAAAATCAAAAGTGAATTATCTAAGGGTCGTTTAACCGCACTTATTTCTATTCAAAAAACGAATAATGTAAATACGCCTTATACTATTAATTTAACAAGTTCAGAAGCAGCAAATCCGCAAAATATTCAATTGGTGAAGTCGATATTAAATGCGGTTATTAGCAAGTTAAATCAAGAAAATTTTGCAAACACGCCTACTATGGCAGTGGTGAATAATAATGTGCAACAAGT
>CAITGN010000415.1:0-2237 GCA_903891965.1 uncultured Bacteroidota bacterium | reverse complement strand
TTAATGCCCGCTAATAATAATACAGATAAAGGATAATAAATCATGGGCTTATCATAGATAGGCATTAATTGCTTACTGATACCCTTGGTAATAGGATACAACCTAGTACCTGATCCGCCTGCTAATATAATTCCCTTCATAAATAAACTATTTAAAAAATTTATAAACTCGCTGCATATTCAGCAAAGCTTCCTAATGTTTTATCTTTTTCTGAAAATGTTAATTCCGAACTTGCTAATTTCCAATCAATGTTTAAATCCTTATCATTGTACATTATGCCCACTTCATTGCCTGGCTCATAAAACTTATCTACTTTATAAAAGAAAGTAGCCGACTCGCTCAATACCACAAAGCCATGCGCAAATCCGGCAGGTACAAAAAATTGTTTATGATTCTCTGCCGTTAATTCAATGGTGAAATGTTGTCCAAAGCTAGGAGAACCTTTTCTTAAATCTACAACTACATCTAATACTGCCCCTTCTAAAACCCTTACTAGCTTGGCTTGTGCAGAACTGCCTCTTTGCATATGTAAACCTCTTAAAACCCCTTTGCTTGATCTAGATTGATTGTCTTGTACAAATACAATATCTAAACCACTGGCTGCATTGAAATCTCTTTGGTTAAATGTTTCAATAAAATAACCTCTCGCATCGCCATGCACTGTGTCGTGAATTATAAAACAATCTTTTAAGGGTGTCGCTTCTATTTTCATTCTTTGGATCTAATTGTATTATTATTTTATTGCTGTCTTTTTAATTTTTCGGAAGTACTATCGAATGTTTATATCGAAATATCTACCTGTTAGTATACATGGAACTATAATAAGTTTGATAAGAACCGCTAGTTACATTTTCTAACCAAGGACCATTATTCAAATACCAATCAATGGTGGCAGCCAAGCCTTGCTCAAAAGTAACGGATGGGCTCCAACCTAATTCTTTATTTAATTTAGTGGCATCAATGGCATATCTACGGTCATGGCCTGGTCGGTCTTTTACATAAGTAATTAAAGACTCACTTTCCCCTACTGCTCTTCCTAGTTTCACATCCATTTGAGCACACATTAATTTTACTAAATCAATATTGGTCCATTCATTAAAGCCGCCAATATTATAAGTGTCGCCATTTTTTCCTTGATGAAAAATAATATCAATGGCACGTGCATGGTCTATAACATATAACCAATCACGGGTATACAAGCCATCTCCATAAACAGGTAATGCTTTTTTATTGATAATATTATGAATAAATAAAGGAATTAATTTTTCTGGAAAATGATTAGGCCCGTAGTTATTAGAGCAGTTAGAAACAACATAAGGTAAATGATAAGTTTCTCCGTAAGCACGCACAAAATGATCACTAGCCGCTTTACTTGCTGAATAAGGAGAGTTAGGATCATAGGCAGTGGTTTCTTTAAACAAACCTTCTTTGCCTAAGCTTCCATATACTTCATCAGTAGAAACATGGTAAAAAATATGGTTGCGATTTTTCTCCCAAGAACCGTCATGCGCTTTTTCATAACTTAAATCGCCCTTCCAATATTCTTTAGCTGTATTTAATAAGTTCACCGTTCCAATCACATTGGTATACACAAAATCTAATGGAGATACAATGGATCTATCTACATGCGATTCTGCTGCCAAATGAATAACATCGGTAATAGCATGTTTTTCAAAAATGGCTTTTAAAGAATCGGCCTCTAAAATATTGGCTTTTATAAAATGATAATTAGCTGCTTTTTCAATATCCTTTAAGTTCTCCAAATTACCTGCATAGGTAAGTGCATCTAAGTTAAAGATTTGATACTGAGGATATTTGGTTACCATTAAACGCACTACATGCGACCCAATAAATCCCGCTCCCCCTGTAATTAATATGTTTTTTCCCATCTGAATTTGTATCTTACAAAGATATTAAAACGGGGCTATTTATTACTAAATTTTTTATAATATAATATTCTATGAGTCAGCAAAGATATTATTCTTTAGATGTGTTTAGAGGTGCCACAGTGGCCCTTATGATTTTAGTGAATAATCCAGGTTCTTGGGCACATATATACAGCCCTTTGGGTCATGCAAGCTGGCATGGTTGTACCCCCACCGATTTAGTATTTCCTTTCTTTTTATTTGCAGTGGGAAATGCCATGTCCTTTGTAATGCCCAAATTACAAAATGCAGGTGCTGCTGAATTTTGGTCTAAAATAATAAAGCGTACACTTTTAATATTTGGTATTGGAC
>CAITGN010000414.1:0-3712 GCA_903891965.1 uncultured Bacteroidota bacterium | reverse complement strand
GCCTTTGTTCCATCGCCTAAACCTGCTTTACCATGACAAGAAGAACAATGTTGACCCCATAATACCTTGCCAGCTGCAATCGAAGCTGCATCTGACTTTACAGCATTGGCAGCTTTTGCTTTGTCTGCAGGAACATTCCAAGGCTTTGTTTGAAAGATGGTGAAACTAGCTGTTGTAATAAAAATTACAATAATTCCTAGTAGGGGTAATTTTTTCATTTTGTGCTGATTTTGTGTTTGTATTGAATTAACAAGGTTTAAAAATTCCAAAGTCTTGAAATATTAAAACCAATGAGGAATTGACTTTTTGTAAAATCGTTATGATTATAGACATTATTATTTTGAGGTAAAATGTATCCATAATTACCCACGAAAATTTGAAAATCGTGCCCACTAGTTTTCATGTCTAATCCCAAACTAATATTAGGATTTGGGTTATTCATCGGATGTTGTGTAATGGGTTGATCATAGTTAGCAATAATAGACATGCCTTCCGTTATTTTATACCTACCTGCTACACTCACTGCCAAATGTCCATTATTGGTTTTGGGTTGAATCACTTTAGCATAATCATAATACCCTTCTACATTATTAAAATAAGAGAAACTAGGCGCCACTTGCAAAGAAAAATTTTCAGTGAGTTTTCTTGCAATGATTAATTGAGAGAAATAACTAATGCGGTCCTGTACATTCACAATAGGTAGTGAACTATTCTTTGCTCTTGTGTCCATGACCATATTGCCAAATAAAGTCACACTCACAGGCATTTTATTATTCTTAGTTTGTTTTAATAAAGAATATTTTAATGTCCCTACTGTTTGCATTCTGTCATTGGTGGCGCCGAAACCAATTTGAATGTCTTTCATAGGTACATAACTAAAGCCCAATAACATATTGGCACTTGCAAACAAGCCGCCTAAATCTTTCCAGCCATGTTCTACAGTACCAAAGCGGTGTTGAATATCAAATTCAAATGTTCCTTTAATCGGAACCATCACGGTTTGATTATCAATTATATGATTTCCATCAAAAGTGTTTTTTACAAAACTGCTCTTTTTTACAACTGGCGTTTTAGCTATGGTAGAATCCTGTGCTAACAGTGTTTGCACCCCAACAACTAGCATCAATACCAAAAAGGGAAGTCGTATAAAGCGAACTATTGATAGAGTGGATATTGCTTTTTTCATTTGAATTAATTTAATTGTTTTTTGCTCCTTGTTTAATCCATGCATAAATTTTTGCATTGATTGTTTCATCAGGGCCAGCGCCTAAAGGCATCACTGGACTTTTTTTGCCGTTTAGCCACAACATTAAGTTGCTATTATCGGGATCGTTGGCTTTTAGATAACTTCCATCTGTTAAAGCCTTATATGCATTCGCTTCTGTTAAGTCTGGACTTTTAGCCCCAGCTGCATGACAACCTGCTTTTGCACAACTATTGGTAAATAGGGGAATAATATCTGTTTTAAAACTCATCGTTTCTGTGATACTAGATCCAGGATTTACAACAATAGTAGAAGTTTTATAACATCCTGTAATAGCAAACATAGTAAGGGCAAAAAGTCCTGATAATATGGCTATTTTTTTGGTTAACATACTTTTACATTTAATCGTTTACTTCCATTTTATTTTTGAAACTTAAGCATCAAATTAGGCTTAATAGCATGTTGATAATTTGATTTATCCCACACTGCAAAACCAAATGGTTGATCTTGTAAACTTGAAAAATCGATATCTTGTTTCAATACATCACCAGTTTTTAATTTTCTTTTATATTCAACAATATATCCTGTGCCTGTATAAGTAGTTACACAATCAATATCAGCACGACCATTTTTTATAGGAGATACAATTACAGAAGGAAAACATTTTGCACCAATGGCACTTGTTGCTGCTGTACCTAATCTTTGATAATCAGTGCCAGTAGTAGGATCTATTGTTCCGCCACTATAAGTTAAGACACCAGTAGAACTGACAGCAGTTACTTTTTTAGCAGCCCCACCTGTTGTGGTGTCTGCAATAGTTATGTAGTTGCCAGTTGAATTCGGTATCACATATAATGGAACTGCTACAGTTGCTCCTGTTCCATCTAATTTTAAATTTTGTGTATTGGCAAAAGAACCTTGTGTAGCATCTGCAGTATAAACAGGTCTGAAAGGCCATACTGTGTTTGTACTTCCAACTACTATGTCATCTACGTGACGGCCATTCGCATTACCTCCTGTTAAATTGGTAATTGCAGGACCACCCGCCCAATCTTGATAGTTATCATCCATCTTGCCATAACTTAATCCTTTACTAGGTTGCATCCACCACATATCAATTTTTTCATTGGTACCATTTGTATAGTGGTTAGCACTTGCTGAATTTGATTTATACACTGCCGGTGTTACAGAGTAATCCATATAAGGAGTGAATACATGGCAGCTTGCATAACAAGTTTGTGTCGTAAATTTTGGCGTTGAATTATCTACATTCCATAACATCGCAATCTTATCTTCTCCATAGCCTTCTCTTGTTAAAACTCCATTAGCATCATAAGTTCTAGCACTTCCTTCTTTAGCCCATAATTTTGTAGTGGGGTTGAAATACCATGGTGCTACTTTTTGGCTTTGGTCTTTATCGACATATTCTGCTAAAAAATAAATATTCTCATTATCATACATGGCTCTTAAGCTTGTAGGGAATGTTTCTCCAATGTATCCAGCAAATAAACCATTACCTGGGTCAGGTACTCCAGGAATAAAATCCAATTTTTCTGTATTTGCCCACATTAGATCTACCACGCCATCTATAGTGGGTGCCGTAGCCGTTTTTAAAGCAAGTAAATCGGTAGTATTTTTAGCCGCAGTAGATACGACCACTTGGTCCGTTTTAGTGCAGTACATAAAAAATAGTACTACGAAACTAAATAGTGATACAACTTTTAAAATTTTCATACATTATACTTTTATTGTGAGAGTTTAAATTCCAGGTGTAAAGGGACAAAACTTTATAAACCTGCTAAATGACGATTCTCAGTTAATTATATGATAGGAATCATAAATAGCTTAATTATCCTTAATTTTATAGCACAAGCATATACACTATGAACCCCGCTTTTTCTACATTCAGTCGTTTAATTACCAACCCTATTTCCTTTGGCTTTTTTTTATTTACAAAATTGCCAGCCGCTTTTTTTGCGGGTTTAAGAATTCATTATTTCGATGACCGTAAATGTGTAGTGCGTATTCGCTACTCTTGGTTTAGTCAAAACCCTTTTCAATCTATTTATTTTGCGGTGGAAGCCATGGCTGCAGAAATGACTTGCGGTATGCTAGCCTTTGCTCAAGTTTACCAAAGAGTTCCTAAAATAAGCATGCTGGTGGTGGGCACGCAGGCCCATTTTTTAAAAAAAGCAACAGGTACTATTTTATTTAGTTGTGAAGATGGCCTAGCCATTCAAGAAGCTATTCAAGAAACTATAGCTACCGGTGAAGGAAAAACAGTAATTTGTAAGTCGGTGGGCACGAATTCAAAAGGTGAAGTAGTTGCCGAATTTAATTTTACATGGAGTTTTAAAGCAAAAAAATAATTCAATTTTATAAAAACAATTATATGAAGAAATTTATAACAAGTATTCTAATACTCGCAATGAGCAGTTCTCTATTGGCGCAAAACGCCAACCCTCCTGGTTTGAAGTATATTAAAGAGAGCGAATTAAAAAAAGATTT
>CAITGN010000413.1:0-2707 GCA_903891965.1 uncultured Bacteroidota bacterium | reverse complement strand
GGACCAGGTGGTATGTTTCAAACCGTGGCCGATACTTTGAAATTAATTATGAAAGAAGGCTTGGTGCCCGATATGGCTGATAAATTTTTATTCAACCTAGCACCTTTTGTGGTGATGATGGTGGGTATGTTATTATTAGCACCCATTGCATTTGCGAAGAACTTTCAAATCTGGGATATAAATATTGGGGTCTTATATATCTCCTCGGTTTCTTCTTTATCCGTAATTGGTATTTTAATGGCAGGCTGGGCAAGTAATAATAAATATTCTTTATTAGGTGCTATGCGAAGCGGTGCTCAAATAGTAAGTTATGAATTGTCTGCAGGCTTTGCAGTATTAACTATTGTAGTACTTACGGGTAGTTTACAAATTTCTGAAATTGTGAAAGCACAAGAAAATGGCTGGTGGATTTTTAAAGGACATATTCCTGCTATCATTGCCTTTGTTTTATACATTATTGCCGTTACAGCAGAAACCAATCGTGCACCTTTTGACTTAGCAGAAGCAGAGTCGGAATTAACAGCAGGTTTTCATACCGAATACTCAGGTATGCGTTTTGCCTTATTCTTTTTAGCAGAATACATTAACATATTTATTGTTTGTGCTATTGGGGCCACTTTATTTTTTGGCGGATGGATGCCACTACATATTGGTAACTGGGCAGCATTCAATCATATCATGGATTATATCCCCTCTTCAGTTTGGTTTATGGGAAAAACATTTTTCTTGATCTTTTTGATTATGTGGTTTAGATGGACCTTCCCAAGATTGCGCGTAGATCAATTATTGAATTTAGAATGGAAATATTTATTACCGATAAGTTTGTTTAACCTTTTATTAGTAGCCATTATTGCGATACTAGGTTGGCATTTTTAATATTAAATAATTTAGAAAATGTTTTTGAAAGAATATATAGCAGATGTAGTGAACGGCGTAAGTTCTTTGTTAAAAGGAATGCGTAAAACAGGTTATTACTTTGTGCACCCTAAAGAAATTATTACAGAGCAGTACCCCGACAACCGTGCTACATTATTAATGTCAGAAAGGTTTAAAGGCGAAGTAGTCATGCCGCATGACGCTCAAAACGAACATGCTTGTACTGGCTGTACTGCTTGTGAACTAGCATGTCCGAATGGCACTATTAAAGTAGTAACCAAGTTTGAAGTATCCCCAGAAGGCAAAAAGAAAAAAGCCATTGACGCTTTAGTGTATAGATTAGAGCTATGCACCATGTGTAATTTATGCGTGGTAGCCTGCCCAAGTGACGCGATTAAAATGGCGCCTAATTTTGAACACAGCGTTTTTGATAGAACCAAATTAACCAAAGTATTAAATCAACCAGGATCTAAAATAAGGGAGGGAATAGAATAATGAATACATCAGCCATCATATTTTACGCCATTGCTACACTTATATTAGGTGCAGCATTATTAGCGGTGACTACACTTAAAATATTTCGATCAGCCATTTGGTTGTTATTTTCTTTAGTCGGTATTGCAGCACTTTATTTTTGGATGCAAGTAGAATTTATTGCAGCCATTCAAATTGTGGTGTATGTAGGAGGAATTGTAGTCTTAATTATCTTCTCTATTTTCTTAACCCAACAATCGGGTAAGGAAATGGCTAAGCCTGCAACGAGCAAAATTATTTTTTCAGCATTGGCTGCTTTGCTAGGCACTGCTTTTACTTTTAATTTAATCAATCATTACGGATTCAATACTATATCGGCACAACCTTTTAATACCAGTGTAAGTGAAATTGGTACTCAAATGCTAAGCACTACTTCACATGGTTTTATTTTACCTTTTGAGGTAGTGAGTATGTTATTATTAGCTGCCATGGTAGGCTGTATTGTAATTGCCATGAAGCCTACAAGTGCCGAGATTGTTCACCTAAACAAAAAGGAGGATTAATACTATGAATGAAGTACCCTTAACCCATATACTTTTTCTAAGCACTGCCCTATTTTTTATAGGCATGTATGGTTTATTTACAAGAAGAAACTTAATTACTATGTTAATGTCTATTGAGCTTATGCTTAATAGCGTGAATATTAATTTTGTTGCTTTTAATAAATATTTATTCCCCGATAAACTAGATGGTTTATTCTTTTCTTTATTTATCATCACCATTGCAGCAGCGGAAGCGGCGGTGGCCATTGCCATTATCATTAATTTATATCGTAGTCATCAATCTATTGATGTTGACGATGCAACAGAAATGAAATTTTAATTATGTCAAACTACTTATATATACTTTGGATTCCTTTATTACCTCTAGCTACTTTTGTAGTACTAGGTTTATTCGGACGCAAATACTTTGCTAAAACAGCAGGTATTATTTCTACTGCTTCTTTGCTTACCTCTACGATTCTTTCTTTTGTAGCTGCAAAGCAATATTTCTTTGTAGATGGAAAAGTAAATGGCATTTACCAAAAAATTATTGCTTTAAAATATACTTGGTTGGAGTTTAGCCCCAATGTCTCTATTGATATGGGAGTGATAGTTGACCCCATTTCTGTGATGATGCTTATAGTAGTGACTTCTGTTTCTTTAATGGTGCATGTATTTAGTTTAGGTTACATGAAAGGGGAAGAGCGCTTTGCTACTTACTACGCTTTCTTATCACTATTTACCTTCTCTATGTTGGGTTTAATATTATCTGTTAATATTTTCCAAGTGTATATGTTCTGGGAATTAGTGGGCGT
>CAITGN010000412.1:0-1901 GCA_903891965.1 uncultured Bacteroidota bacterium | reverse complement strand
GTTGCATTTCCAAGACCAGCCCAAGATGCTCTGAAACAAGTATTAGACAATACAAAGGCCGACCCTTTTAAACTAAAATCCACAGTAAATGCCAATAAAGCAATGGTGGATATGGAAGGCCCTTGGTGGGGCTTAAGGGGACTAGGCATTGGCCTTGGATTAAGATTTTAAATACGCTAGCTTTGCTAGCTCAAAACAGTATCAAATGAGCGCTCCATTTTTACAAGATTTATTTAAAGGCCAAAGCTACGATGCAGACCAATTTTTTTTAATTGCTGGGCCATGCGTAGTAGAGAATGAAGGATTGGTAATGGAAATTGGAGAGAAGGTTTCTACCCTATGCAAGAACTTAGGTATTGCTTATGTATTTAAAGCAAGCTATAGAAAAGCAAACAGAACAAGTGCTAATTCATTTACTGGAATTGGAGACGATACAGGAATGGAACTTATTAAAAAAGTAGGCGCTACTTTCAAAGTGCCCACCACTTCCGATATTCATGCACATGACGAAGCCGCTATAGCAGCAAAGTATATTGATATTTTACAAATACCTGCTTTTTTATGTCGTCAAACCGACTTACTTCTTGCTGCAGCCGCAACAGGAAAAATTGTGAATGTTAAAAAAGGACAATTTTTAAGTGGGGCTTCCATGAAATTTGCAGTAGATAAAATTAGATTAGCAGGTAATGATAAAGTAATGCTAACAGAACGAGGCAATACATTCGGCTATCAAGACTTAGTAGTAGACTATAGAAATATTCCTGCCATGGCAGAAAATGGCGTGCCTGTTATTATGGATTGTACGCATTCATTACAACAACCAAATCAAACATCTGGTATCACTGGAGGTAATCCTCAATTAATTGAAACTATTGCGAAGGCCGCTATTGCTACAGGTGCTCATGGATTATTTATTGAAACACATCCTAATCCAGCGCAAGCAAAAAGCGATGGCGCAAATATGTTGCCTTTAGATAAATTGGCACCGTTATTAGAAAAATTAGTAAGACTTAGAAGAGCAGTTATTTAGTTTTTACAACTAATAATGCTAAAAATATTTCATAGGGTTTCTTTTCCCTAATAAAATATACCTGCGGATACTTCTCCAAAATGCAAGCACCATATACACAATGACTGGAGAGCCGAAAGTAAGAAATGAAATATAGATAAACCACATTCTGATTTTGCTGGTAGCAATGCCCAAACGCTCACCGATGGCGGTGCAAACCCCAAAAGCATGTAATTCAAAAAAATCCTTCATTTTTTGCATAGAAAAGGCGTTTAAACCTACTGCAATCTATAAAAAAAAGTGGACATAAAGTGCATTTTTTGCTTCAACCGGGATCAAATTTGGCTTACCTTTGCCCCAATTTTAACAACAAAACTAAGTACCATGGCTTTTGATATTGAAATGATCAAAAATTTGTATGCTGCAATGCCAGCAAAAGTGGAAGCGGCTCGTAAATTATTAGGACGCCCCCTAAGCTTATCTGAGAAAATTTTATTCTCTCATTTACATAGCGATCAAAAATTAGAAAGCTTTGAAAGAGGTGGTTCTTATGTCGATTTTGCACCAGACCGTGTGGCCATGCAAGATGCTACTGCACAAATGGCCTTATTGCAATTTATGCAAGCAGGTCGTCCAAAAGTGGCAGTGCCAAGTACGGTGCATTGCGACCATTTAATTTCTGCAAAAGTAGAAGCCAAACAAGATTTACAAGTAGCCACTGCAGATAGCAAAGAGGTTTATGATTTCTTAGCCTCTGTATCTAATAAATATGGTTTAGGATTTTGGAAACCAGGTGCGGGTATTATTCACCAAGTAGTTTTAGAAAACTATGCCTTCCCAGGTGGTTTAATGATAGGTACCGATTCACACACTGTGAATGCAGGTGGATTAG
>CAITGN010000411.1:0-4890 GCA_903891965.1 uncultured Bacteroidota bacterium | reverse complement strand
ATTATTGCAGGCATTTAAAGTAGAATAAATAATTTATCGATAAGTAAATTAAAATGAATATACAATTTTCAAAATACCAAGGAACACAGAACGATTTTGTAATTATTGACAACCGTTCAGGCAATATCAAATTAAGCGAAGCGCAAATTGAATTTATTTGTGATAGAAGAAAAGGTATTGGCGCCGATGGACTAATGTTATTAGGCACTGCAGTAGGCTATGATTTTTCTATGACTTATTTTAATGCCAATGGGAAGGAAGGTTCTATGTGCGGCAATGGTGGCCGCTGTTTGACGCAGTATGCTTTTGACCAAGGCATAAAAAAAGATACTTACTCATTCATAGCAGTCGATGGCCCACATGAATCAAAAATTGATGCAGAAGGTTGGGTGCATTTAAAAATGATTGATGTAAAAGCAGTAGAGAAAAATATTGAAGGCGATGTTACTTTTTATGTATTAAACACAGGCTCTCCTCATTATATAGAATTTGTTGATAGTGTAAATAGTGTAGATATTGTTGGCCTAGGACAAATGATTCGCTACAACGAAAGATTTAAAGCAGAAGGTATTAATGTAAATTTTGTTCAACAAGACGAAGGACAACTTTTTGTAAGAACTTATGAGCGTGGCGTGGAAAATGAAACTTTTAGTTGTGGTACAGGAGTAACCGCCTCTGCCTTAATTGCTGGTATTGAAAAATTAGGAGAGCAAAGAATAAATATTGAAACCCTGGGTGGAAAACTAGCAGTTAGTTTTAATAATAGAGGAGATAATATATTTGATAATATTTATTTAATGGGTCCTGGTACTTTTGTTTTTAGCGGAGCATTAGAAATTTAAAAATTACTTATGGCACTTTTCAACATTCGTGTTTACGGGTTACTACTAGACTCTCAAAATAGATTACTTGTAAGTGATGAATATATTAGAGGCGAGTTTTTTACCAAGCTTCCTGGCGGAGGGCTAGAATTTGGAGAAGGCACCCGCGATGGTTTAGCTAGAGAATTTATGGAAGAAACGGGTATTGCAGTTACTGTAGGTTCACATTTATACACCACCGATTTTTTTCAAATATCTGCCTTCAATAAAAAAGATCAAATCATTTCCATTTATTATATGGTAAGTAGCACTGAATCTGACAAGATTAAAACTAGTGAGAAAAATTTTGACTTTAGCCCAGAACAAATTGCAGATAAGAAAGGCACTTTCGAGTCCTTCCGCTGGGTAAATTTTAAAGATTTAAATGAAGACTGCATGAGTCTTCCTATTGATAAAGTAGCTATTCAAATATTGAAACAAAGTCTCTAAACTTCATTCTCTACTCCCATTGCTTGCAATTTCATTTTCTTGGCAAGATCATGCCCTAAATACTTTTCAATTCTACCTTCAATCAAAGAAATTAAAGGCGTTAATATAATGGCCATGGTAAACTTGTATATATAGTTCACCACACAAACAGCTAGCACGGTTGACCAGCTCCAGCCATTACCAATTTTAAAAGCAATAAATAAAACCACAAAACTATCTACTAATTGAGAAACAACAGTGGAACCGGTGGCGCGCAGCCAGATCATTTTATCGCCAGTCATTTTTTTAATTTTGTGAAAAACATATACATCAATAAACTGACTTACTAAAAAAGCAATTAAGCTTCCTACAATAATCCACATACCTTGACCAAAGATGGATTCAAATGCCAATTGCATACTAGGCATGCCGTCAGCTGTTTTAGATTCTACCCAAAATTGAGCAGGAGCAATATGCATAGCTAGATAAAACATTAAAAAAGCATAGCTAATTAAAGCCACCGCCGTATAACTAATTCTTCGCACTGCTTTTGGCCCAAAGTATTCATTCACTATATCGGTAATCACAAATTCAAGCGGCCATAACAAAACACCACAGGTTAAATTAAAAGAAAGATTCGACACGCCAAATAAAGTAAAATTAGATGGCTCCATGCCAAATACTTTTTCTAAAGAAAATATTTTACCCCCTATACATTCAGCAATTAAGGCATTAGCCACAAAAAAAGCGGTGATGCCTAGAAATAATTTAGTGGGTTTGTCTTTTAAAATAGAATGAATCATGTTTCAATTTAAATAATAAGTAAAGTAATTTGTAACAATAACATCAAAATGTTAATGATTGTTTGCCATTTAGGTAAATCAATGGTTTTTTTTATGACAAGATGAATTATAAGCCAAATAACAAAGAGCAGATTCACAAAGGGGGCCATTTCAAGGCCTAAAACGGCCATAAAATTGGCCACATCTGCAGGTATTTTTAACCATGATAAAAACAGAAAAGCGGTTGTAAATAAATAGAAGGCATTACAGATAATGGCAAGCTTAGCGGTAAAGGCAAAAGAGGTACTACTTTTCATTCTATTTGTTAATATTTACAAGATACTAAAATTACTTAAAAAGCCTTTTTAGTCGTAGGTTTGTTAGTATAAATATATGAATATGTTGAAGTCTATTTTCAAGTCAGCCCTACCCCATATTATTGCTGTAGCTATTTTCGCCATTGTGGCCATTATTTATTGCAAGCCCGCTTTGGAAGGCAAGGTATTACAACAGTCAGATATTACCCAGTGGAAAGGAATGGCACAGGATGCGATGGTCTATGCAGAAAAAAACGGACAACACCCTCTTTGGACGAATAGTATGTTTGGAGGTATGCCTACTTATCAAATTACAGGTGTGCCAGGCTTTGCTTTCACCATTGGCCTAATAGACAATTTATTAACCTTACACTTACCAGAACCAATTAATTTATTTTTCTTAGCCTGTTTATGTTTTTATTTCTTAGCACAGGTACTTGGTTTTAATAATATCATTAGCGTTATTGGAGCACTTGCTTATAGTTATGCTACATACAACCCCATTATAGTAACTGTGGGTCATATTACTAAAATGCACGCTATTGCCTATTTGCCTTTCTTTATTGCATCCATTCTTTTAATTTTTCAAAAGAAGTATTTATGGGGAGCATTACTCACTGGAATTGCTACTGCTTTATTTGTAGGAGCCAACCATTTACAAATAACTTATTACGGAATCATTATTATAGCCTTTATGTCTATTTTCTTTTTGATAAAATGGATTAAGGAAAAAGATTTCAATCATATACTAAAAACATTTGCGGCTGCTTGCATAGGTGGCTTATTGGGCATTGCAGTGAATGCCCCATTATTAGCGAGCACTTATGAATATGGGAAGGAATCAATTAGAGGTGGAAGCGTTTTAGTAAATAAGGATAGTAAAACCACCGCCACTGGTTTAAATAAAGACTACGCATTTTCTTATAGTATGTTTAAAACCGAGCCCTTAGTTTTAATGTTCTCTGGAATTTACGGTGGTGCTAGCGGGTTGAATCAAATGGACCCAGCTAATTCTAAAGCATTAGAAACCTTGCAACAAATGCAACCACAAATTGGTCAACAGCTTCAAGGGTTTGCCTCTCTTTACTGGGGAGGTATTGGTGGCACTTCAGGTCCACCCTATGCAGGCTTAGTTATTTGTTTATTTGCTTTAATAGGCTTATCAAATTCTACGAACCCGCACCGCTGGTGGATAGCTGCTACTATTGTTTTTTCATTCTTGTTAAGCGCTGGAAGTTATTTTGAAGCTTTTAATGTATTCATGTTTGATCATCTGCCATTGTACAATAAGTTTAGAGCCCCAAGTATGATAATGATAATACCTACTTTATTATTAGGTGTGATGGCTTTATATGGAATGGCTGCTATCAGTGCAGAGACCGATTTTAAAACCATATTAAAAAAATACAAGCCTAGTTTTATTCTTACAGGATTAATTTTAGCTGCTGTATTATATATTTACTTCACAAGTAATTTTAAAAGTGAGTCAGAAATTAATTTATTATCTCAAATTGCTAAAATTCCAGACGCGAATCAAAAAGCAGCCTTTGAAACTCCAGCAAATGATTTAGTGAATGCTATTGTTACCGATAGAAAAGCATTAATAGAAGGAGATATTATAAAATTCTTTTTATTCTTAGGCTTAATTATAGCCCTAGTATTTTTAGCTATTAAAAAAGTCATCAATCAAACTATTGTATTAGTTGGATTTGGAATTTTATCAATGATTGATTTATTTCAAGTGAATATTAAATATTTAAAATCAGATAGTTTTGTTGAAGCCAATGAAAATGAAAATGTATTTGCTTTAAGCCCATTAGATATTGCTTTAAAAAACGATACCACTCAATATAGGGTATTAGACATGAGAGGAGGAATAAACAATGCCTTTAATGGCGGCGCCTTAATTGCCTATCACCATAAAACTGTGGGTGGTTATAACCCTGCTAAACTGAGCATTTACCAAGACCTTATCGAAAACCAATGGTATAAGTTTCCAAATTGTATGCCAACTATGAATATGTTGAATACAAAGTATGTTATCTCTGGTGACCCTGCATTAGATACAATTGCAAATAAAATGGCCTTAGGTAATGTTTGGTTTGTAAAAGGCATTCAATATGAGAAAGGGCCTGCAGAAGTTATGAAACGATTAGATAATTTTAATCCTAAGGACACTGCCATTATTGAACAAAAAGATAAAATAGAAGGCTTAAACGATATTCAAGTAGATGATTCAGCCCAAATTGCATTAGTGAATAATAATAACGACGAAGTCAATTATAAAAGTAGTAGCTCCAAAAAGCAATTAGCCGTTTTTAGCGAGATTTATTATAAGCAAGGTTGGAAAGCCTACATTGACAATGTAGAATCTCCTATTGTGAAAGCCAACTATGTACTAAGAGCCTTAGTGGTTCCAGCAGGCAGTCATACAATTCGTTTTGAATTCAAGCCTGTGATAGTAAACACTGCACAAAAAGCCTCCGCTACAGCATCCATTAT
>CAITGN010000410.1:0-5559 GCA_903891965.1 uncultured Bacteroidota bacterium | reverse complement strand
CCCCGCTCATTTTACCACTTTTGCATTTGTTTCATTAATGCAGGATGGGGAAAGAGATTTTTATTTTAATAGAGGTGCCGACAAAGAGTTAACCATTTTTGATTTAGCCGCAGTTAATTTAAATGAATATGGAATTGTACATTTTGGATCGGCTACTGCTTTTTTACCCGGCCCCCTTCAAAATACTTATCTTGAATTATTAGCTAAAGCAAAACAAACAGGTTGTCTAATAAGTTTTGATCCTAATTACAGACATTTACTTTTTCAAAATAATAGCGCCTATTTTATAGAGCAGTGTGGTCACTTTATTGAAAATTGTAATTTTTTTAAACTAAGTGACGAAGAGGCTATTTTAATTACTGGTTGTGATAGTGTGGCTTTAGCTGCTGCTGCATTAAGAAAAAAAACAAAGGCGGTATTTACTATTACACTTGGCAAGGAAGGTACTTTAGTTTCAATAGGCGACCATATTGAAATTATTAAAAGCATTCCTATACAAGCAGTAGATGCGACGGGTGCTGGAGATGCTTTTGTGGGCGCAGTCTTGTATCAATTAAATAAGAGATCTGTAAAAGATATACACTTAGTTTCAATGGAAGATTGGAAAACTATCATAACTAATGCGAATAAAGCTGGTGCAAGAACTTGCGAATACATGGGTGCCATGGAAGCCTTCAAGCATTTGAATAGTTCTATTTTCGATTAGCCCTAAAACCTATAGCCAAATCCTAGACTAAGGCTATAATCTGCAAAGGCAGCATCGCCTCTTGAAAATACTTTAGTATCGTTGGTCTTTAAAATATCTGGATAGCTTTGTGGTCTTTCTCTTCTAATAGCTACTGGTGCATATAAATAGAAGTTGAAATTTTTATAACTATAATTAGCGCCTGGTTCTAAGGCTAGTACATTACCTGGTCTTCTAAAGCCTGTATTGTCTCCAATTAAATCTTTGGCAGGAATACATTCGTATCGTGCACCTAATGAAAGGGTTAATGCACTAGTTGTAAAATTGGTACCTGCTCTTAATAAATATTGATCGGGCACGCTCATTACATCTGAAGTATACTTAATGGCTGATGCAGTGGCAATACCACCTCTTGCTGTACTTACTCCATTATTTCCTCTTGGATTGATTAAATAGTAAGCATTACTATAAACACTGAATTTATTATTTAATTGTCTGAACCCATTTAATTCAAGGCTTAGCCCCCAACCACCATCACCTGGTTGTATAGATTGGTCTACTGGTCCTTTTCTAGTTAAAATAGAAGTTCCTAATTTATAATGATAAACATCTACTGCTTTATAATTACCCGTTGGCATTTTAAGACCAATACCCCCTAGTAAATTTCCCTTCGCGCCAGGCTTAGGTGCAATGAGCCATTTATAAGCAGTAACTCTTATATCACCAATGCCTTGTGAAAAAGTAGAAAAACGTGGATTGCCCTTTGTACTTCCCAGATGCTCATACAAAGAACTTCTTTCATTGTATACAAGTGGTAGATCAAAACCAAGACTCCATTTATCATTTATTTTTCCTACCAAGGCAATGTCCATGGTACGACTAAAATTTCTAACGTCGGTGGCTTCTGCTACTCTTTGTGTTTGTTCGTCAGTACCATTGAAATGTTTATAGGATTTAAAATAACGGCCGCTAATATTTAGATCCCATTTGGGTTCCACCATTTTTTGAGCACTACTATCATGCATCATACCATGCATCATCCCATTCATCATAGAGTGCTCCATGGTATTTAAACCCCCAACCGTTCTAATGGCTACACAACCTTGCGCTTTCAATTGCGCATTAAAACCAAGAATTGAAAAAACGAATACCAAAAATTTATTTCTTATACACAAGTTCATTAACAAAGAATTTGATGATTTTTACGAAGCGGTCAAAAATAGAGATTTTATAAATGAGGGCAAAAATTCAACTCCCTTATTTGAAATTATTTATATATAGGTTCGTAATTTTGCAGTAAACCTACTGCTATTTAGTACTTTTGTATAGTTAAGTCATTAAAACCTATGAAATACATTAAACTTTTTTTAGCTGTTTCTGTCACCTTTTTTGTGATATTGGTGTATTTGATTATCCCTAATAAAATTGTAGTAAGCAATACCAGTTTTGTGCGTCAACCAGGTAATTTAGTCACCAATGCTTTTATGAGTATTCAATACTGGGACAAGTGGATGCCTCATGACTCTATCAATGACCATACTTTTATATTAAAACAGGGGAAATTGGAAGTACATGAATCTTTTTTATCTGCCATTAAATGTATGTATACGCTCAATGAAATGTCAGGACCTGTAACTTATTCCGCTATTGATGCAGGTGGAGATAGCACTATGTTGAGATACGAAGCGAATATCAATAATAAAATTATTTCTCCTATGAGAAGAATTCATAATTATTTCGATAGTAAGAAAATGAAAATACAGCTTGACTCCACTTTAATGGCTGCAACTATTTTTTATGCAAAGCAAGAAAATATAAAAGTAGATACAGCGCAGTAGTTGTAATTACTTCCCAATACAGAACTTAGAGAAAATAAAATCTAGCTGGTCTTCATTCGTTATTTGCCCAGTAATAGTGCCCAAATAATGTAAGGCTTGATTAATATCAATGGCCAGCAAATCCCCAGTAGCATTATTAGCAAGTCCCGTTTCTATATCCACCAAGGCATATAATAATTTCTTAAGTGCAGTGGCATGTCTAGCATTGGTAACAATGGTGCCTTCTTTATTCAGTCCATCGCCTACTACTCTTTGTGTTAAGACGGCTCTAAGCGCTTCAATATTTTTCTTATCCTTGGCTCCAAGAAAAACAATATCTTTCAAAGCTTCATTGTTTTGCAAAGAAGGGTCAATACCTAGGTCTACCTTATTACCCACTAGTATCATTTTATCATTCCCAATAGCGGTCTGCCAATCTATAATTTGTTGAGCTGAAGTAGTACTTGCATCAAATAAAGCAATGACAATATCGGCCTGCGCAATTTTTTCAATACTCTTATCAATACCCATTTGCTCAATAACATCAGCAGTAGCGCTACGAATACCAGCCGTATCAATAAGTTTATACAATACCCCTTCAATAGTTAAATATTCTTCCACTGTGTCTCGCGTAGTGCCAGGTATTTCACTTACCAATGCCCTATGCTCGTTTAATAAAGTATTTAGTAAGGTCGATTTCCCAGCATTCGGTTTTCCTACAATGGCTACCTGCACTCCATTTTTAATCACATTGCCTAATTTAAAAGAATCATACAATAACTGTGTCTTTAATTGTAATTGCGACACTAATTTTTCTAATTCTTTTTTATTAGCAAAGGCTACATCTTCTTGAGAAAAATCTAATTCTAATTCTATAAGTGCAGAAAACTTTATTAATTTTTCACGCATTACTTGTAAGTCGGAAGAGAAGCCACCTTTTAAATTATATAAAGCTGTTTTGCGAGAAGCCTCTGTATTACTAGCAATTAAATCGGCCACTGCTTCTGCTTGTGTTAAGTCTAGTTTGCCATTTAAAAAGGCACGTTGGGTAAACTCACCTGGCTTTGCTAATCTTGCTCCTTTTAAAATAAATAATTGTAGCAGGGAGTCTTGTATAAAGGGCGAGCCATGACAAGATATCTCAACCACCTCTTCGCCTGTATAAGACTTAGGTGCTTTATATAAAGTAACCACTACTTCATCTATGACTTGTAAGCCATCAATAATTTTGCCAAAGTGTACAGTATGTGAAGCCTTTGAACCTAGGTTCTTTTTTGAAAATACAGCGGCTACTAGTTCAATGGATTTGGACCCACTAAGTCTAATAACTGCAATAGCCCCTAATCCTGGAGCAGAAGCAAGTGCTACAATGGTATCATTCCAAGTACTTAAATTTTCGCGCATAGAAAACAAAGGTAAACTTTATACTATTAAAAAGCCTCCTCCCGAATAAACGGAAGAAGGCTTTTTAATTATCTTATTGTAGAAAATGCTTAGTCTTCAGATACGACAAACACAATGGCTTGTCTATGGCGGTAAATTACATTACGACCATTCTGAACGGCTGGCTTCCATTTTGGACCTCTAGTAATTACACGTACAGCTTCATCCTTTGTGCCATATCCAGGATCGTTCTCAGATTTTACATCACTGATAGAACCATCTCTTGCTACGACGAAAGAAACTACTACAGAATATTTTCCAGCAGGTGCACCATTTTCAACAGGTAAGTCTCTGTTTAAAGTTCTTTCCAAGTAGCGGATCCATCCTTGCTGTCCTCCAGGGAATTCAGCTGGGATTTGCACTACTGTAAAAATTTTATCAGTCTCTTCTTCTGCTGGTGGAGCTACTGTAGATTCAGATGGGGCAACCAATCCATCATCCTTGATACCCTTTTGATCTACAGATCCTATTTTTACATCCTCTAATTTTTCTACTTCTTTAATCTCATCTTCTTTTTTCACTTCCTCATCTTTTACGATTTTAGGAGGTGTAAACTTCGCCATTTCCACTTTTGGTGGTTCTTGCTTTGGCGGAGGAGGTGGAGGTGGAGGTGGCTTTTTCTCTTGGGTCACATCTGTCAAAGAAACATCAGTAACTACTATCTCAGTCTTCGCTTTCTTTGCAGAATTAGACCAGATAGCGCCGCCTGCCAATAAAAGTGTTACAGCGAACATACCAATTAAAGCCTTTTTAAGACGATCATTGTATGTTATTCTTAGCTCATAAGCACCATACTCCTTAAACCTTCCCTCAAAAATGAGGTCAAGTACATTGGCGGTTAATATTTTATTTATGTCCATTTTTAAATGCTTTTAATTGCTAGAAGATTTTGCGTTCGCGTCCGATTTTTGAACCAGTTGTTCTTCAATGTCAAAAACATCTACTAGTGCATATTTTTTTACAACATTGATTGACATTTCATCTAAAATATCAATCACATTTTTGTAACTACATTTTGAACTTGGTTTAATAACGATCACTAAATCCTTTTCAGGATCACTTGGGTCTTGTGCGATACTTCTTACTTGAAGTTTCTTTTTCATGATTACTTCACGAATAGAATTTTCACCACTATAAGAAGCTGAAAGAAAATTAGACGCATCGGTCTTTAATTGTCCCTCATAATAGTATATATGATTATCGTCTCCCATTAAGATGGTTAAAGCACCTGATTCCTTTGCTTTATTTTGCTCTTCAGGTTTTACTTTATCATCAGGCAAGATCAACTTCATTGCTGTAGGTTGACTCATGGTAGTGGTAAAAATAAAGAAGGTAATCAAAAGGAAACCTAAATCCACCATCGGAGTCAAATCGACACGCGTTGATAATTTTTTTCCTTTTTTGACCCCTGGTCCTTTCTTTTTATGTCCCCCGCCCGAGGTATCTAATTCTGCCATAGTAAATAGCTTTTAATTAGTTTATAATTTAGTTTTCCTGTTTCTCTCCACTCATGGATTTCTGGTACAACTCTGAACCTGCTGGTGCATTTTCAGGATTGGTTACCATTTGAAATTTCTGAATATTGTTTCTCTTAAATGCAGTAAGTACATTTTT
>CAITGN010000409.1:0-8086 GCA_903891965.1 uncultured Bacteroidota bacterium | reverse complement strand
CATTTTAAATACCTGGCTTGCATGTTCCTGATCATCGTATACATTTAAGGCAACAAAACGACCGTCAATAATTTCTGAAATAATATCATCTGGTTTGGCTAATAGTAAATCTCTAATTCTGATATCGTCAATTAATCCTCCTTTCTCATCAATGATATATATAACGTCAATGGTTTCTGAATTCTTTCCGTATTTACGAATGTTATCTAAAACTTGTGATACTGAATAATGCGGATAAACATAAACATAGTCGGGTGTCATCAAACGACCCACACTATCCTCTGGGTATCCTAAAAGAGATAAAGTAATTTTTCTTTCTTCTGGGTCTAATAATTTTATTAAGTCACGAATGGCCGCCTTGGGTAATTCTTCTAAAAAGTCGGTACGGTCATCGGGAGGAAGTTCATTTAAAATTTTTGCCGTTTTGCGTGCAGGTAATTCTTTAATGATGTCTTTTTGCTGATTGATATCTAAAATCTTAAATACACTTACAGCTCTGTGCACAGTCATGTTGTCAATAATAGTAGCCTCTTTTTCGGGGAACTCATTGACAAGTTCCACCACATCGCTAATATTTTGTTCATCTAGAAATTCTCTTAATAGATGCATGTCGCCCTTGGACAAAGTGTCCAAGAAAACTTCGGATAAATTAATTTCTGGCGTTTCTAATTCAACTGACATGGGTGCAAGTTAAGAAAAATACTAAAGTATGCCTTATATTTATAGTATGATTCTTCCATTTCTAACCATCGCCGCATCACCCAGTAGGGGTCGTGGTGTATTTACCACCCAAGCCATTGCAAAGGGCACTACTATTGAAATAGCGCCTGTCATTGTTTTTGATCCCACACAAAGAATGAAATTGGAAGAAACATTATTATATGATTATATTTTCGAATGGGGGGAAGATGATAAAAGTGCTGCAGTGGCCTTAGGATATGTATCTATATATAATCATGCCATTCAAGCGAATTGTAGATACGATATGGATTTTGAATTCGAGACAATGTCCATTATCACTACTAGAGATATTAAGCAAGGCGAAGAATTATTTGTTAATTATAATGCAGATGGGGAGGCAGATAAACCAGTATGGTTTGAACAGCACTAAATAGATACTCTTAATAAAACAATAAACAAACAGGCATTGATAATTTAATAGAGACGCCTGTAGAACTTAAGGCCCCTGTTTGAATATTTCTTCTAAAGGCAATAATATTATCAGAATCTTGATTGGCAACCAATAACCAATTACCTTCTTTATTCATAGTAAAATTGCGTGGCGCTTTTCCTTCCGTACTATAATATTGTATACTTTTCTCTTCTAATTTTCCATTCGGAAGCACTTTGAATGAAACAATATTGTTTTCTGTACCTCTATTAGTTGCGTATAAAAAAAGTCCATCGGGAGATAAATGAATGTCGGCACTACCAGCGGTTCCTTTAAAACTACTTGGATGCGTAACTACTTTTTGTAAAAAAATAGCTGTTCCTTTTATAAAACGGTACACGCTAATACTTCCTGTAAGCTCTTCAATCACATATAAATATTTCCCATTGCTTGAAAAGCATAAATGTCTGGGTCCTGCACCTGGACTTGATTGAATACTAGTTGCTTTTTGTATTTGAAGTGGAGGTCCATTTTTTGTTTGATAAGGATAAATAGAAATTTCATCCATCCCTAAGTCTGGAGTCAATACATATTTTCCATCGGGTGAAAAGAATACCCCATGCACATGTGCCTTTTCTTGTCTTGCTGCGTTAACACTACTACCACTGTGTTGAATAAATTGTTGAGGATTGGATAAACGACCATCGGCGAATCGGTGATAGCTGGTAATACTTCCTCCACTATAATTGGCCACCAATAAATTTGTTTGATCGGAGCTTAATGTAATATAACAAGGATCGGCGCCCTTGCTTGTTTTTTCTTGAACTAAGTTCAATTTATTATCTGCAAATGAATAGGCGCTTACTTTACCATCGCTGCCTTCACTTACTGCATATACCTGCCCACGGTCTTTTGATAGGGTTAAAAAAGAAGGGTTCTGTGCGCCATTGGTATGACTAATTTCAGTAGCCTTTCCTGTTGCGGTATCAAATGATAACACATAAATACCTTTACTTCCTTTTTTGGTATAAGTGCCTACTAATAAGTTAGGGGTTAATAAACTAGGAGCAGCTGCTGTAGTTTGAGCGCTTGAACTAAAAGCAATTGTTAAAAAAATAAAAATGAAAATTAATTTTTTAAACTGTACTCTTATATATAATTGCTTGCGCTGATTCATTTTAAATTTTAATAATCAATTTTATTGATACACTCTTACATAGTCAACTTCCATTCTAATAGGGAAGATGCTATCGTCAATAGTATTGCCTGCAAAATTTCCACCAATGGCTAAATTTAAAAGTAAAAATTCAGGCGCAACAAATGGATAAGCATCTACACCTCTTCCATCATTGGGTACATTATAATACAATACGCCATCGACATAAAATTTAATCATATCCTTGGTCCAGTCAATACTATACACGTGAAAGGCATCCACATTATCAATATTGGTTTTATAGGTTTTTTGTGTACCTAGGGTCCAGTTCAATAACTTAGAATGCGCTGAAAAACTAATGGCGCCTTGTTCTTTTCCGGTATGTTCCATAATATCTATCTCGCCACAAGCAGGCCAACCCACCGCGCCAGTTCCTTCAATATTCGCACCTAGCATCCAAATGGCAGGCCATGAACCTATGCCTTTAGGAAGTTTTGCTCTTATTTCAAATCGTCCATAGGTCCAAGAGGCTTTGTCTTGGGTAAGTAATCTTGCAGATGTATAATTTTTGCCTCCTCTACTTTCTTTTCTTGCTTCAATAATTAAGTTTCCATTTTCAATTCTCGCATTCGTTGAATCCTTGGTATAGTATTGTGATTCATTGTTGCCCCATCCATTGGATCCAGTTCCTATATTATATTTCCATTTGGTAGTATCTGGTGTGGTTCCTTTATCAAACTCATCAGACCATACCAATTTCTTCGCTGTATCCGTTGGAGTAGTGGGTGTGGTAGGCGTGGTGGGAGTAGTAGGGGTTACTACTACAGGAGTTGGACTAGGCGCTTCTTTTTGAGCACAAAAGGACAAGGAAAGAACCGTTAATAGCATAGTTAGGGGTAGAATGCGCATAAAAACAATGGTTAGTAGTGAATTATTGAAATTTGTGCTAGCAAATTAGTCAAAATATTTCTTTTTTGTTGGGGAATTTCTAAAAGGGTCGTAAATTTGCGCCATGACATTAAACAACCATACACATCATTCGCATTTGCTATCCAATGGGTAGGCTATGGGTGTAGGTATGTAACTATATTTAACCAAAGGGCTTACTAACAAGTAAGCCCTTTTAGTTTATAGTCAGTCAAGTAAAATATATAATATAAATAATATGCGTTTAAAATTAGCCATACAGAAATCGGGTCGATTACACGACGATTCCATGCGTTTATTAAAAGAAGCGGGCATTGATATTGGAAATGGCGTGAATAAGTTAAAAGCAGAAGCTACCAATTTTCCGCTTGAGTTATTTTTCTTAAGAGACGACGATATTCCTCAATATGTAGAAGACGGTGTTGCCGATATTGGATTTGTGGGAGAGAATGTGGTATATGAAAAAGCTAAAAAGGTAGAAGTGGCTTATAGTTTAGGTTTTGGAAAATGCAGACTTAGTTTTGCAGTAAGAAAAAATGAAAATTTTACAGGCCCAAGTTATTTAACTGGTAAGAAAATTGCCACTAGCTATCCGGTTTTAGTGCAAGGGTATTTAGACAAGCACGGCATTAAAGCAGAGATTCATGAAATTAGTGGTAGTGTAGAAATTGCACCTGGCATAGGACTTGCCGATATTATTTGTGATTTAGTAAGTAGTGGTTCTACATTATTTATGAATGGATTAAAAGAAGCAGAAACTATTTTAGATTCTCAAGCAGTGCTTATTAAAAGAAAAGCCTTAGCGCCTGAAGCGGAAGCCATTTTGCAAAAATTATTATTTAGAGTGGAGTCGGTTAAAAAAGCAAAGCGTAATAAATATGTTTTATTAAATGCGCCCAATAGTAATTTAGAAAAAATAATTTCTTTATTACCAGGCATGAAAAGTCCAACGGTAGTGGCACTGGCTACACCAGGATGGAGCAGCGTGCATAGTGTCATTGACGAAAGCGATTTTTGGGAAATAATAGAACAATTAAAATTGGCAGGTGCTGAAGGCATATTGGTGGTGCCTATTGAAAAAATGATATTGTAATGATTCAAGTTTTTAAAGAACCTAAGTTAAAGGATTGGCCAAATTTATTGGCAAGGCCTGAATACGATGCGAGTCCTTTGCAGGCCAAGGTGAAAGAAATATTACTAGTCGTGAAGCAAAGAGGAGACGCTGCTGTAACTGAGTATACACTTGCTTTTGATAAAATAGCAATAAGTAATTTTAAATTGAGCGCTGCTGCTTTTGATGCTGCTGAAAAGGTTTTAACACCAAGTTTAAAAACGGCCATTCAATTAGCTAAAGTAAATATTGAAGTATTTCATCAAGCACAAATTCAAAAAGAAGAAAGAATTGAAACAATGCCTGGTGTTTGGTGTTGGAGAAAAGCAGTGGGCATTGAAAAAGTAGGAATTTATATACCTGGTGGTTCTGCTCCTTTATTTTCTACTGTTTTAATGTTAGGTATTCCTGCAAAGTTAGCAGGCTGCAAAGAAATAATTTTATGTACACCTCCCAATGAAAAAGGAGCCATTGACCCAGCCATTATTTATGCTGCCTCTTTGGTGGGTGTAACTGCAGTATATACTATTGGTGGAGTGCAAGCCATAGGGGCGCTTGCTTATGGAACAAAGTCGGTACCTAAAGTGCATAAAATATTTGGTCCAGGGAATCAGTATGTAACTGCCGCCAAACAAATGATACAACAAGAAGGAGTGGCCATTGATATGCCAGCTGGTCCTAGTGAAGTATGCGTTTACGCCGATGAAACTAGTATCGCTTCTTTTGTTGCTGCCGATTTATTATCACAGGCGGAGCATGGTGCCGATAGTCAAGTATTATTCATTGCAAGCACTATTGAATTGGTGGAAGAAGTTCAAAAGGAAATAGAAATGCAATTAACCTTGCTGCCTAGAAAAGACCTAGCTAAAAAGGCCCTTGAAAATTCTAAGGCGGTTGTACTATCCAATATGGAAGATGCCATTACAATGATCAATGAATATGCACCTGAGCATCTTATATTATCTATTAATAATGCAGCACAAGTAGCAGAAAAAATAATCAATGCAGGTTCTATTTTTATTGGTAATTTTTCTCCAGAATCGGTAGGTGATTATGCCAGTGGCACCAATCATACTCTACCCACCAACGGATTTGCGAAAGCCTATAGCGGAGTCAGTATGGATAGTTTTGTAAAGAAAATTACTTTTCAGCAGTTAACGGAAAGAGGGCTAGAAAATATTGCACCTACTGTAATAGAAATGGCTACAGCAGAAGGTTTGCAAGCGCATAGCAAGGCAGTTGAATTAAGAATGGATTGGATAAAATCTAAAATCTAAGGCTATGCAATTTGATATCAAAAAAATAGTAAGACCTAATATTGAAATATTAAAAGCCTATTCTTCTGCCAAGGATGAATATACTGGAGAGGCCAATGTATTATTAGATGCCAATGAAAATAGTTTGGGATCACCTACTACAAAATGGTATAATCGTTATCCCGATCCATATCAAAAAAAGCTAAAAGAAAAATTGGCCTTTATTAAACAAATAGAAGCCGCGCAAATATTTATAGGTAATGGCAGTGATGAATGTATAGATAATTTATTTCGAACTTTTTGCATTCCTGGTGTAGACAATGTTATTATTTGTCCTCCCACTTATCCTATGTATGAAGTGGGTGCGAATATTAATAATATTGAAATTCAATTAGCGCCCTTGCTGGAGAATTATCAATTAAATGTGGCGCATATTGAACAGTTGGTAAATGAAAACACTAAAATTATTTGGATTTGTTCACCCAATAATCCTACGGGTAATTCATTAGATAGAATTGATATTGAAACGATATTAAATCATTTCAATGGAATAGTGGTAGTTGATGAAGCCTACATTAATTTTTCTAAACAAAAATCTTTTGCGCAGTCTTTAATTGACTATCCCAATTTAGTAGTACTTCAAACTTTAAGTAAAGCATGGGGGCTTGCAGGTATAAGATTAGGTATGGCTTTTGCAAGCAAAGAGATTATTGCTTATATGAATAAAGTAAAACCGCCCTATAATATTAATATTGTAACGCAAGAATTAGCATTGACCGCACTTGAAGAAGTAGGTCAAGTGAATGATATGATTATGCATTTAGTGGATATGCGTAATGCTTTATCAGAAGTTATAGAAAGCATGCCTTATGTAGAAAAAGTATATCCTTCAGATACTAACTTTTTATTGGTAAAAATACCCAATGCGCGCAGCTTATATGAGTACTTATTAACTAAGGGTATAGTGGTAAGAGATAGGTCTAGTTTGGAGAATTGTGCAGATAGTTTAAGAATTACCGTAGGGAATGAACAAGAAAATACACAATTGGTAGATGCAATGGCGGAGTGGATAGAATTAACTTACCCCAATGCCCCCATTTAAGTTTATTTTATTAAATTACAGACTCAACTTATTTTAAATAAATAGTATATATTATGAAAAAACAGATTCTTTTATTAAGTGTTACTCTTTTTGCTTTTTGCCTAAATGTTATAGCGCAAGAAAATGCAGGTTTAAAATTACCCGAAGGTTTTAAAGCAAGTTTGTATGCCAATAATATTGGAACTGCAAGACATATTGCCATCACAAAGTCTGGCGTTGTTTTTGCAAAATTAAATAATCCTAATAAAGAAGGCAATTCTATTGTAAGATTAGAAGATGCCAACAATGATGGAGTAGCCGATAAAATAAATGGTTGGGCTAAATATGGCGGGACGGGTATTTTTGTAAAAGGAAATAGTTTATACGCAAGTTCTAACGAAGCCATTTTTAAATATGAATTAAATAGCAAAGACGAAGTAGTGAATCCATTAACACCGCAAACTATTGTGAGTGGTTTACTGGATAGAAGACAACATAATTCTAAGTCTATTACTTTTGATAAAGGCAATAATATATATGTAAACATTGGAGCTTATTCAAATGCTTGTCAAGAAAAAGATAGAATGCCAGGTTCTCAAGGAATGATGCCATGTCCTATTTTAGATTCTGCGGGAGGTATTTGGAAATTTGATGGCACGAAAGAAAATCAAACTTATAAAGACGGTAAGCGATATGCAACCGGTCTTAGAAATGTAATTGGTTTAGATTGGAATAATGAAACCAATCAATTATATGTTGCTCAACATGGTCGCGACCAATTGAACAGTTTTTATCCTAATTTATATAGCGATGCACAAAACGCAGAATTACCTGCTGAAACATTTTATGCAATCAATGAAGGGGATAATGCAGGCTGGCCTTATGTTTATTATGATCCAAGTCAACACAAAAAAATAGTTTCTCCTGAATATGGTGGAGATAGCAAGAAAGAAGGGTCTAGTGAATTCAAAGATCCAGCTGTTGCTTTCCCAGCGCATATGGCACCCATGGCTGTATTATTTTACACCGGTAATCAATTTCCTGCTAAATATAAAAATGGTGCTTTTATTAGTTTTCATGGATCATGGAATAGAGCACCACTTCCTCAAGAAGGATTTTTTGTAGCCTTCGTTCCTTTTAAAGATGGCAAGGCAACAGGTGAATGGGAAATTTTTGCAAACGGATTCGCGGGCATAGAAAATGGGGCTAAAGTAACTAATACAGGTAAGGCTAAGGCAAGACCTTGTGGTTTAGCACAAGGCCCTGATGGTTCTATTTATGTTAGTGATGATACCAAGGGGGCCATTTTTAAGATCAGTTATTCTAAATAAATATTTTTAAAAGAAGTTTGAAAAAATAAATGCTAATTAAGTATGGAGAATCTTTTAATGAATAGAAAAATAAATAGAGCAGTAAACAGAGTAGCTAAGTTTATTTTATTGTT